>NZ_JAMYQH010000006.1:0-245372 GCF_040320765.1 Mesorhizobium sp. M0618
CCCGGGTGCCGGGCGTGGCGCCCACGAAGTTCGTCACCCCCGGCTGGCGCGGGGGCTATATGGTCCCGGGGCGGGGTCTCGGGGGCCGCCTTGTTGGGGGGGGGCGGGCTCTGCCGGGTGCGCCCACCGCCGATGAGAAAGGTCAGCTTGCGATCAGGCAAAGCTGTCGCGCAGACTGGTCGCGGTACCGGTGAAGCGGCCGCGCATCACGCCGACGACCGCGCCGAGCACCAGCCAGAACACCAGATTGGTCACGGTCACCGCCACCACGAACTGGTGATGCAGCCCTTCCGGAATCGCCGTCTCGTAACTGTCCGGCTGCGGTGCACCGACAACATGGGGTGCGACGATCAAAAGGACGGCAAGGATCGCCAGCGGCAGCGACTTGCGAAAGGCGATCAGGCCGAGACCGGCAGCGGTTGCCGCCACCGTCGCCCACCACCAGATCTGGCGCTGGGTGAGATCGGCGGCCGGCATGGCCGGCAGTTCCGGCGGCAGGCCGAGGCCCGGCGCCAGCGTGAACACGGCAAAGCCGGCAAGGCCCCAGAATACGCCCTGGCGCCAACCACCGATGCCGCCAGCGAATTCGGAAACCGCGACCAGGATCAACGCGAAGCCGATGCCGGTGACGATGTTGGCAAGCACGCTGAAGGCGAAACGCTCGAAACCGTCTGCCGGCGCCCAACCTTCGTCTGCCGGAGCGGCTTCCGCCGCAGCCGGGGCAGCAGAGCTCATCGCATCTCCCGCCGGAGCAGTTGTGCTCATGGCATTGCTATCCGTTGCGGCCGGAGCGCCATGGTCATGGTGATGCCCGCCGCCCGCCTGTTCGTAAACTTCCGCCTTCAGGATCAGCGGCACGGTGGCATAGGCCTGCAGGCAGGCGAGGACGACGCCGGCCACGAGCCCTGCGATCGCCGCGATGAACACGACGTTGCGAAACAGATTCATGATGTCAAATCCTCGTCAGTGGCAGGGAAACGCCATCGAATGGCGATAGTCGTGAGCCGCATTGTGGACCGCATCGATATGCGAGAAGCCGACAAAGCCCATCACGAAAATGCCGAGCAGCGCGGCAAGCGCGAGCTGCATGAAGCGCGACTGCGAGGAGACGGAGGCGCCGAGGGAGACGGAAGCGGTAGTCATGTCTTGTCCTTTCGCCCTCCACCCGAGGGCATCGAAGTCAGTTTCCTGTCGCCGGCAGGTCTCCTGGCTCGCGGATCAGCGTCCTTCCCCACCTTCCCGAAGAAAAAATCTTCAGTGGCATATGGAGAGGACTACCGCACACAGTTGCGGGGGCAGCCACGGCATTGGGCAAAAACTCGCCCTCACCGCATTCCCTCTTGGCTCCAAAATGGAACCGACGACACCGGCGACTATAGGCAGAATCCTCGCCTCCGGCAAACCAAATTCCGCCGGTGACCATTGCGAATGCGCCATGAAGGTCAAAGTGATTTCGGCAGATAGCGCCACGTCACAAAGCCGCAGACCGCCGCCAGCAGGCCGAGCGTGACGAACACCGAGCCCAGGCCGAAGAAGGCCAGCGCCACCGAATAGACCAGCGGCGGCGTCAACTCGGAAAAGTCGAGATAGGTGCGGTAGACCGCTGCCATCTGAGATCTTTCATAGGAGCGCACCGAGCGCATGAAGGCGGTCGAGCCGAGGGCGTCGAGCGCAATGGTGAAGAAGGCACCACAGAGCAGGAAGGCGCCGGTAAGCAACGGCACGGTTTCGCCGACGAAGCCCGCCGCCAGCAGCGCGGCTGACATGGCGAAATAGGCAAATGTCATGGTTCCGCGGCCACCAAAGCGCTTTCCTGCCTTGCCCCAGAAAATCGCCATGAACAACAGCGCGTTGCCGGCCGAAACCAGCAGGCCACCGGCCAGCTTGCCCTCGCCCGTGATGACCATGAACAGCGGCCCATAGACGAAGAACGTCGTCCAGAAGCAGGAGCGGCCGAAGGCAATCAGCCAGGCCAGTCTGAGCCTGGGCTGCGCGACGAAACGGCCGATATTGGCGAGCGGATTGACAGGGCGCGTCTTGCCCGGACGGATGGACTGGTTGTCGCCGAGGCGGTAGGTCCAGAACAGCGCCAGCAGGGCAAACGCGAACACCGCGACCGCACCATGCGCGGCATAGATGCCGAAGCGCGTGTAGAGGAAGATGCCGAGCGTCGGCCCACCGGTCCAGGCCAGCATCGACCACGCCATGCGCAGCGATTCGGCCTGCATGAAGTCGGTCTTGCGGATGTGGTCCATGATGTAGAGGTTGAGCGTGATCGACAGCGCGCTGGCGCCCATCACCCGGCACAGCATGCCGGCCAGTTGCCCGGCAAGCGTGTCGGTGACGAAGAACAGCGAGCCGACGGCCAGCAGGCAGGCGCCTGATGTGTAGACCCAGCGGCGGGCAAAGCGGCGGATCAGCATTGGCATGAACAATGTCACCGACAGGCCGAGCATCGCCACGACTGTGTAGAGCATCGACACGATCTGCTCGTTGTGCAGTATCTCGTAGGCCTGGATCGGGATGACGCTCGACACCGTGGCGCGGGCGAAGGATTCAACCGCATAGAGCGACGCGAAGGTGCGCGCGTCCGCGGCCTTGAGAGCCGGCAGCCAGATCGGATGGCGCATATGGGTGGACATTGCTTTCCCCGAAGCAGATTCACCGGGTGAAATCTGACGTGGCGACCCCAGTGCCAATAAGAGGAAACCGACGTGCATCCGGCAAAAGCGAAGCCGGCCAAAGGCTTCCCGGCACTGGCCCAATGCCGCGGCCGATCCGGCGTTATCGGCAGGATTGCCGGTCTTCTTTTGTGCGGGGCAACCGTGATAGTCCTCCAGCGGGGCTGAATCAGAATGCGAGACCATGAGCATCCAAACGCCGACCGCACCCGTTCAGGATCGACCAAAGCGCATCGTCGCCATCGACATCGTGCGCGGCATCGCGCTGATCGCCATGGCAAGCTACCATTTCACCTGGGACCTGGAGTTCTTCGGCTACACCGATCCCGGCCTGACCGCCTTCGGCTGGTGGAAGATCTACGCGCGCGGCATCGCTTCGACCTTCCTGTTCCTGGTCGGCGTCAGCCTGTATCTCGCCCATGGCCGACAAATCCGCTGGAACGGCTTCTGGAAGCGGTTCGCCATGGTCGCCGGAGCCGCGATCGCGATATCGGTCGTCACCCGTATCGCCACGCCGGATGGATTCATCTTCTTCGGCATTTTGCACGAGATCGCGCTGGCCAGCCTGCTCGGCCTCGCCTTTCTGCGGCTGCCGGCACTGCTGACGCTTGTCGTCGCCGCGCTCGTCATTGCGGCGCCTGTCTATCTGCGCCTCGAGGCGTTCGATCACCCATGGCTGTGGTGGGTAGGCCTGTCGGCGAACAATCCACGCTCCAACGACTACGTTCCGTTGTTTCCATGGTTCGGCGCCGTGCTTGCGGGCATCGCGGTGACGAAACTCGCCGCCGGTTCAGGCGTGCTTACCCGGCTTGCCGAATTGGCGCCCGGTCGCTGGGCCAACCCGCTGGTCTTTATCGGCCGGCACAGCCTGGCGTTCTACCTGATCCACCAGCCATTGCTGATCGGCTGCGTCTGGCTGTTCTCGCAGATCATGCCGGCGCAGGTCGAAACCCCGCAGGTGAATTTCCTCAAAACCTGCCAGCTGTCCTGCGAGCAGTCGCGCGACACCGAGTTCTGTACGAGCTACTGTGTCTGCATGCTCGATACGCTCGAGGGCGAGGCGACGCTTGATCGGCTCTACAACAACGACCAGACTGCGGAATGGAAGACGCATCTGTCCGATCTCGCCGGCATGTGTACCGCCAAGACGGACAGCAAGTTGATGGAGGAAGGGGTCAAATGACCGAGAACCAGCCGAAGCCGGGGCTCATACCGTGGCCGCCGCTGATCTACACCGCCGCCATCGCCATCAGCATCGCGCTGGGCCTGCTCTATCCCCTGCCCTGGATCGGTGACCTCCTGGGCGACATTCTTTTCGCCGCCGGCTGGGTGGTGCTGCTTGCCGTTGCAGCGCTCTGGGTCACCGCGATCCGCACCATGGTCCGCGCCAAGACCACGCTGAACCCGAACGCTGTGCCCGATCACCTGGTCACCACGGGTCCCTTCGGCATCACCCGCAATCCGATGTATCTGGCCAACACCCTGCTGTTGATCGGCGTCGCCTTTGTCTCGGGCATCGTGTGGTTCCTGCCGCTCGCCTTCATCGCCGCCTATGCCACGCAAAAAATGGCGATCGAAGGCGAGGAAAAGATGCTGGCGGCAAAATTCGGCAAGAAATACCGCGACTACGCGAAACGCGTGCGCCGCTGGATTTGAGCTGGCGCTCCGGTTTCCATCGCGGAGAGGTTTTGACAGGTGCACACTTCGGCGATTAGCCTAAGTCTTGCGAACTTCGTCATCCTAGGGCGAAGCAGGAGCGCAGCTCCGTCGCGGAGACCCTAGGATCCATGCCGTGACCTCGGTCTAGGAGTGCAGCGGAGCAAAGTTCTGCGCCGTCGCGGTGCATTGCAGAAGGAATAGACGTTTCCGCTCATTCCGAACGCTAACGCGCGATAGAATCCAGTCCGCTCAGGTATTCACGCCAAGCTCGACCAGCCGCTCCACACAAGACTCCTCGGCCTGGTCGAGTTCAGCCAGCGTCTCCTCGAGGTCGCGGCGCTTCTGCCGGAGATCCTCGCGCTTTTCCTCGATGCGCTTGATCATCAGGTTGAGCTGGCCGACTTCGCCGGGCGGCTCCCTGTACATCTGGATGATTTCGCGGATTTCGTTGATCGAGAAACCAAGCCTCTTGCCGCGCATGATCTGACGGATGAGGTGGCGGTCGGAGGGGCGAAACAGCCGCGTGCGGCCACGCCGCACCGGCTGCACCAGCCCTTCGTCCTCGTAAAAGCGCAGCGTCCGCGTCGACACATCGAACTCACGGGTCAACTCGGTGATCGAATAATATTCTCGCATTGCCACTCCCGCACGCCGAAACCAAGGGGCGATCGCCATGCCGGCGTCACCCTTATGTCCCGAACCAAAACCCATGCCATGCCGGAATCGACATGGCGCCCCGCGCAAGCCTCGCACGGCATTTACGTAAAAGTCAATTAAGCCAAAAGGCGTGCCTTCAGGGCACACCGAACCACCACGTGGCGATGCCGAGAAATGCAAAGAAACCGACGACGTCGGTAACCGTGGTGACGAAGACCGCCGAAGCGACCGCCGGATCGATCTTGAAACGATCGAGCAGCAGCGGAATCAGGATGCCGGCCAGGGCGGCCACGAACATGTTGATGATCATCGCCGCCGCGATGATGCCGCCCAGATTGGGGTCACGGAACCAGGCTGCCGCAACGATGCCGATCAGGATGGCGAAGACGATGCCGTTGATGAAGCCGACACCCATCTCGCGGCGAATGATGCGGCCGGCATTGTAGATGTCGAGATCCCTGGTCGCCAACGCCCGCACGGTGACGGTCATGGTTTGCGAGCCGGCATTGCCGCCCATGCCTGCGACGATCGGCATCAGCACCGCCAGTGCGACGATATGTTCGATCGTGCGGTCGAACAGGCTGATCACCGACGCCGCCAGGAACGCGGTCAGAAGGTTGATAAGCAACCACGGAACGCGTGATCGCGAGGTCGAAAAGATGCTGTCGGAAAGCTCTTCGTCGCCGACGCCGCCCATGCGCATCAAATCTTCCTCGGCCTCCTGCTGGATGACGTCGACGACATCGTCGATGGTCAGAACGCCAACCAGCCGTTCGTTCTCGTCGACGACTGCGGCCGACAAAAGATCGTACTGCTCGAATTCCCGCGCAGCCTCTTCCTGGTCCATGGTGGCCGGAATGGCGTGCCGCGTCTCGTGCATCACTTCCTCGACCTTGACCGAACGCTTGGTCCTCAGGATCTGGTCGAGGTCGATGGCGCCGAGCAGCTTGAAGGTCGGATCGATGACGAAGATCTGGCTGAAGCGCTCGGGAAGGTTGTTGTCCTCGCGCATGTAGTCGATGGTCTGGCCGATCGTCCAGAACGGCGGAACCGCGACGAACTCGGTCTGCATGCGGCGGCCGGCCGTCTCTTCGGGATAATCAAGCGAGCGGCGCAGCCTGATCCGCTCGGTGAACGGCAGTTGCGACAGGATCTCGTCCTGGTCTTCCTGGTCGAGATCCTCGAGAATGTAGACGGCGTCGTCGGAATCGAGCTCCTGCACCGCCTGCGCGATCTGCGCATTGGGCAGATTGTCGACGATCTCCATACGGATCGCCTCGTCGACCTCCGTCAGCGAGGAGAAGTCGAAATCGGCGCCCAGGAGTTCGACCAGCGCGCGGCGCTGTTCGGGATGCAGCGCCTCGAGCAGGTCGCCGAGTTCCGACTGGTGCAGGTCGTCGACTTCATGCTTGAGGGTCAGCGTGTCGCGGTCTGCGATCGCCGCGCCAATCCGCGCCAGGAAGGACGAAAGCACGGCGCCGTCCTCGCCATAGATATCGGCGTGGTTGTCCTCGGCGGCCCTGGCGCCGGTCGTCCGTTCGTGCTCGCCTTCCACCAGCGCCTCCCGCCACAAGAATCCCGGAAAAGGTGCAAATCAGGTCTAGAGCATCGGACCCAAAAGGGGAAACCGGTTTTGGGAGAATCCGATGCTCAGAAAGAAAGTGGCGTAAAGTGCGGGAATATCAAACGAAATGCGCCCGGCCCGCAGCGGGCGAGACCGGTACAAATCGGACTCTGGGAAGAGAATGGTGCGGTCGAGAAGACTCGAACTTCCACGGGTTGCCCCACAGCGACCTCAACGCTGCGCGTCTACCAATTCCGCCACGACCGCACGTGGTAGAGCCGGAACCGACCGGCTCGCGGCGTGTAGCAAATCGTTTCCGGCGAAACAAGTGCACGGCAAGCAATAATGTCAGGCGATTGGCATAATGCTCCACAGGGCTCGAATGCAGCCCCGGAACTGGACGTTTGCGCCTAATGTCGCCATATGGAAGGCAGGTTGATGTCACCCAAAGGTGCGGCGCGGTTTTGGGACGCGACATGCATAAGCGAAAAGACGATACGCCATGCCCGAACGCAGCCAGATCGCCACGTCGTTCCTGCCGCTCCCCGGTTCAGCACCGGTCGAATGGCTGATCGAGCCCGGCCTTACCGCCTATCCCGAAGCACTTGCCTTCATGAAGGCGCGCGCCGAGGCGATCCGCAGCGGGGCCGCCGGCGAGATGGTCTGGCTGGTCGAACACCCGCCGCTCTACACGGCCGGCACCAGCGCCCGCGGCGAGGATCTGATCGACGCCGACCGCTTCCCGGTGTTTTCGGCGGGACGCGGCGGCGAATACACCTATCATGGGCCGGGCCAGCGGGTCGCCTATGTCATGCTTGATCTGAAGCGGCGGCGCGAGGACGTCCGCGCCTTCGTCGCGGCGCTCGAACAGTGGATCATCGGCACGCTCGCCGCCTTCAATGTGCATGGCGAACGCCGCGAGGACCGGGTCGGCGTCTGGGTCGTGCGGCCGAATCGCCCTGCCCTGCCGGACGGCTCGCCGGCGGAGGACAAGATCGCGGCCATAGGCATTCGGCTGCGGCGTTGGGTGAGCTTCCACGGCATCGCCATCAATGTCGAGCCCGATCTCGACCATTTCAGCGGCATCGTGCCTTGCGGCGTGCAGGACCACGGCGTCACCAGCCTCGTCGACCTCGGCCTTCCCCTGACCATGGCCGATCTTGACCTGGCGCTGAAATCCGCCTTCGAGGATGTGTTCGGTCCCGCCACGGCTTTGCCTGTCGAAGCCGAGCGCAAGGCCGGCTGATTCTTCCTGATCCGGTACGGCTCAAGCTATGTGTGATTCACAGGCCGGCATCCATCTGAATATCAACACACCTCAGATGAGCTGGGCGGAGGCCCACAGGACGCCATAGCCATGGATGGCGAACACCGCCAGCAACGCCGCGGCCATGGCGAGGCGGTCGATGGTGCGGATCGGCTTCAGCTCGTGACGCGGCTTTATTCCGCTGCTCATCGTCAGCAGGCTGAGGATCGAAAACACCGCTCCCGTCGCGAGCAGGAAGTTGGAGGAAAAGCCGGCCTGCCAACCCACGGCCAGGAAAGCCGAGAGCAGGAAGAAGGAAGCCAGCGCCAGCGCGACCGGCCCCGGACAGATCTGGCGCAGCACCTGACCGCCGTCGAATTTCCACACCGGCACCAGATTGGCGATGTTGAACAGTGCGGCAAAGCCGGCCAGGGTCGCCAGCAGCGCCGCCGCCAGCCGATGTCCTTCAGCGCCGGCAAAGGTGCTGGCGGCGATAGCGATCGGCACCAGGAATGCGGAGAAGCCGGCGCCCATCAGCGCCACGAAGGCGACTTCGAAACGGCTGTCATAGGGCCGCCCGCCAATGGCGATGCCGCCGAGCAGCGGAATGAAGATCATCCGTGCCCGGTTGTGGCCCATAAGCCGAAACGCCGCCATATGGCCAAGCTCATGCAGGGCGACCACCGATGTGAGGATCGCGGCCAGTGCCAGGCCGCCGAAGTGAAGGCCGAAGAATGG
Organism: Mesorhizobium sp. M0618; assembly: GCF_040320765.1. Lineage (NCBI taxonomy): Bacteria > Pseudomonadati > Pseudomonadota > Alphaproteobacteria > Hyphomicrobiales > Phyllobacteriaceae > Mesorhizobium > Mesorhizobium sp. M0618. The sequence goes on from NZ_JAMYQH010000006.1 coordinate 8,546, forward strand.
CCACAGGATCAGCGCCGAAAGCCCGGCGAAACCGACCTGGCTCAACGGATGCTCGAACCAACCGCCCTTGCGATACTCCCCGGTCCGCGCCCAGCGCTGCAGCTTGGAGAGTTCGCGGCACAGGGCGAAATAGCGGAACACCAGGAAGGCGACGCCGCGATAGCGATCGGTCTGGCTGAGCGTCACCCGCGTGCTGGTGCCTTCGGAAACGAGTTCGGCGGTTTCGGAAAAGTCCTTCCAGAACGAAGCATCGAGCGCGGTGTCCTCAATGACACGCATCGAGAAGCTGATACCTTCGACGACGTCCTCAAACCGCGACTTGCGTTCGATCGGCTTGCCGTCGCGACCTTCCCACGACAGCGTGATGCGGGCCACGCCCTCGCCGTCCGGCGCCTCGGCGGAAAGGATCTCACCGGACCAGCCGGCATCGCTGCCGAGCGGCCACAGCGCCTGCCAGAGGCGCTGACGATCCATTGCCACCAGACGGGTCAGCCGGACCGTGCGCAGACCCAGCGGCACGGTCATCAAGAGAAAGATCAGCCCGAGATTGCTGGCCACGAGAATGGCCGTGACGATGGGCGACACTTGGACGTTGCTCCCTGTCTTTCAGGCACCCTAACGTCGCGGCGGCAAGAAAAGCTTAACGGCGGAACGGCCTTCGACCGTGCAGGAACAGCGACGGCGAACGCCGCCAAATCACATGGCTCCGATCCAGATCGCCATGGAAACGAGAAAGGTGCTCATGCAAACCAGTGAGATGACATCCTGAACCAGATCGGTCATAACTCTCTCCTGTTGTTGATATGTTCGCATTTTGTTCTAATTTTGTTTCAAAGTCAACGGCACGATCCGCCCGCATTCGGAATTTCCGGGCGATCAAATCGGCAGGGTTAAGAAAGGGTTGATGGGCGTCGGACGGTGCCACGTGGGGAGATCGCAGCCTTTGCGATTAGGCAATACACCCATTGCTTCGTCATCCTAGGGCGGAGCAAGGGGCGGAGCGACGCGCACAGACCCTAGGATCCATGCCGTGACCTAGGGGCGATGCTACGGTGCAGAATTATCGCTCTGATAAAGGTCGCATATCCTCGACCCCTGCATTTGTCTCGAAAGTAACGGCATGGATCCTAGGGTCTACGCTCCGCTCCGCGGAGCTCCGCCCTAGGATGACGACATCGGAGACTAAAGCGGCACCACTTTGCCGTCGGCTAGCGTAACGCGCCGGTCCATGCGAGATGCCAGTTCGTGATTGTGGGTGGCGATCAGCGCCGCAAGGCCCGACTGCTTGACCAGCGCCGCCAGTGCCTCGAACACATAAGACGCGGTGACCGGGTCGAGATTGCCGGTCGGCTCGTCCGCCAGCAGCACCAGCGGCGCATTGGCAACCGCGCGGGCAATGGCGACGCGCTGCTGCTCGCCGCCGGAGAGTTCGGACGGCCGGTGCGACGCGCGCTTGCCGATCTGCATGTAATCGAGCAGCTGCGCCGCGCGCTCGGCCGCGTCCTTGCGGCTCAGCCCTTTGATGAGCTGCGGCATCATGATGTTTTCCAGCGCCGAGAATTCCGGCAGCAGGTGATGGAACTGGTAGACGAAGCCGACATCGTTGCGGCGGATCGCCGTGCGCTCGTCGTCGGAAAGCCGCCCGCAGGCACGGCCGGCCAGGATGACGTCACCGGCGTCGGGACGCTCCAGCAGGCCGGCAGTGTGCAGCAGCGTCGACTTGCCGGTGCCCGACGGCGCCACCAGCGCCACCATCTCACCGCGCTTCAGCGAGAAATCGGCGCCGTTCAGGATGGTGAGCTTGCGCGGCCCCTGGACATAGTGCCGCTCGACGCTCTTCAGCTCGATAATGACCTCGGCCACTACTCGTACCTCAAGGCTTCGACCGGATCGAGACGCGCGGCGCGCCATGCCGGAAACACCGTTGCCAGGAAGGACAGGCCGAGCGCCATCAGGACGACATAGGTGGTCTCGCGTGGATCCATCTTCGCCGGCAACTGGCTGAGGAAATAGAGTTCAGGATTGAACAGCACCTTGCCGGTCATCCATGAGAAGAACTGGCGGATGGATTCGATGTTGGTGCAGATCAGCACGCCGAGCAGCACACCGGCAAGCGTGCCGGTCACGCCGATCGCCGCACCCGTCATCAGGAAGATGCGCAGGATGGCGCCGCGCGAAGCCCCCATGGTGCGCAGGATGGCGATGTCGTGGCCCTTGTCCTTCACCAGCATGATCAGGCCGGAGATGATGTTCAGCGCCGCCACCAGCACGATCAGCGTCAGGATCATGAACATGACGTTGCGCTCGACCTGCAGGGCGGAGAAGAAGGTCTCGTTGCGCTGGCGCCAGTCGACCATGTCGATCGGCCGCTGCGCCGCCGCCTCCACCTTCGGTTTCAGCGCATCGACATCGTCTGGATTGTCGACATAGATCTCGATCGTCTGCGCCCGCCCATCCATGTTGAAATAGAGCTGCGCTTCGGAAAACGGCATGTAGACGATGGAGGTGTCATATTCGGACATGCCGACTTCGAAGATCGCCGCGATCTTGTAGCCCTTCATGCGCGGCGTGGTGCCGATCGGCGTCACGTCGCCGTCGGGCGAAATCAAGGTGATGGTATCGCCAAGCGTCAGGCCGAGATTCTCGGCCATGCGCTTGCCGATGGCAACCCCCTCGCCAGAGTCGAAATCGGCGATCGAACCCTGCTTGATGTTGCTGGCAACGATGGCGATCTTGCTCAGATCCTCGCCGCGTATGCCGCGCACCAGCGCTCCGGTTCCGCCGCCGACATTGCCTTGCGCAAGCACCTGGCCATCGATCAGCGGGATGGCATATTTGACGCCTGCTACACCGTTGATGCGGCTGGCGACCTGCGCATAGTCCTCCAGCGGCGAATCGAGCGGCTGCACGATCAGGTGACCGTTGACGCCGAGGATGCGCGTCAAAAGCTCCGCCCTGAAACCGTTCATCACCGCCATGACCACGATCAGCGTGGCGACGCCCAGCATGATGCCGAGGAAAGAGATCGAGGCGATCACCGAGATCACCGTCTCCTTGCGCCGCGAACGCAGATAGCGCCAGGCAACCATGCGCTCGAAGATGGAAAAGGGTCCGGCGCCGACCGGTCTTGCCGCCACCGCCTCGCTCATGCGGCGACACCGAAGCGCTTTTTCACGTCTGCGATCGGCAGCGTCTCGCGCTCGCCGGTCTTGCGATTCTTGATCTCGATCTCGCCGGCGGCGACACCGCGCGGGCCGACGATCACTTGCCAGGGCAGGCCGATCAGGTCGGCGGTGGCGAACTTGCCGCCGGGCCTCTGGTCGGTGTCGTCATAGAGCACGTCCTTGCCGGCGGCGACGAAAGCGGCATGCAGCTCGTCGCAGACGCGGTCGCACTCGGCGTCGCCCGCTTTCATGTTGATCAGCCCGATGTCGAACGGCGCCACCGCCTCCGGCCAGATGATGCCGTTGTCGTCATGGCTGGCTTCGATGATCGCAGCGACCAGCCGCGACGGACCGATGCCATAGGAGCCTCCGGAGACGAAATGATCCTTGCCGTCTGGCCCGGTCACCTTGGCGCCCATGGGTTTCGAATATTTATCGCCGAAATGGAAGATGTGGCCGACCTCGATGCCGCGCGCCGAAACCTTGTCGCTCTCGCCGATCTTCTCCCACGCCGCCTCGTCATGCATCTCGTCGGTGGCCGCGTAGGGTGTCGTCCAAGTCTTGACGATATCGCCGATCTCGGCGGCATTGGCGAAGTCGGTCTTCTCTCCGGGCACATCGAGCGAAAGATAGTCGCGGTGGCAATAGACCTGGCTCTCGCCGGTGTCGGCCAGGATGATGAATTCATGGCTGAGATCGCCGCCGATCGGCCCGGTGTCGGCCCGCATCGGTATTGCCTGCAGCCCCATGCGCGTAAAAGTCCGGAGATAGGACACGAACATCCTGTTGTAGGCCGCCCTGGCGCCCTCGAAGTCGAGGTCGAAAGAATAGGCGTCCTTCATCAGGAACTCGCGCGAACGCATGACGCCGAAGCGCGGCCGCACTTCGTCGCGGAACTTCCACTGGATGTGGTAGAGATTGAGCGGCAGGTCCTTGTAGGACTTCACATAGGCGCGGACGATCTCGGTGACCACTTCCTCATTGGTCGGGCCGTAGAGCATGTCGCGGTCCTGCCGGTCCTTGATGCGCAGCATCTCCTTGCCGTAGTCGTCATAGCGGCCGCTTTCGCGCCACAGATCGGCCGACTGGATGGTCGGCATCAGGATTTCCAGCGCACCGGCGCGATTCTGCTCCTCGCGAATAATGCGGCAGACCTTGTCCAGCACTCGCTTGCCGAGTGGCAGCCACGAGAAACTGCCCTGCCCCTGCTGGCGGATCATGCCGGCGCGCAGCATCAGCCGGTGCGAGACGATCTCGGCCTCGCGCGGATTTTCTTTGAGGATAGGCAGGAAATAGCGCGACAAACGCATGGACTGGTCCGTGAGTGAGGATGGCCGCGTCAGAATCGGCGCGACTTTGGCTTGCTTGACCCGGCTTCATAGCCATTTCAAGGCGGAATGGGAACCCGGACGCTTCGGCCCGAAAAGCGGCAATCGATTTTCAAAAAGCACGGGATAGCCGGGATCAGAAGCGTCGCACCGTCCTTCGCCCGCCCAGAAGACCCACGGCGCCGCAAGGCCTCCCGGTCACCGCGCGCGTCTTGATGATCGTTCGCCAAGCAACGCCTGCCACACTATTGTGCAGTGCAGCACGAGAATGCCCGTTTCAAGGCAAAATTCTTCGTGACATTGTCATTCGCCTTAGGCTAATGTACCTCGATAACCGAGAGGGTAGAAAAAAATCTGCTCTCCTACGCGGTCAAAGTCTTGGGAGGATGCGATCTAGGCGCGGTTACTCGCTGCCGCCGGAAACCGGAAACAGATCGGACGCGTTTAAATTGCAAGGCCTCGTGCCTTGCATTTTTTTTGTGCAATCATCTGCTTAGCGCAATGCGTTGCCAAACCACCTTACCTAGCGTCAGCGCTCGTCCGGCCGCAAAACGGCACAGCATTCCTGTCTAGAACCAAGCTGTTCCGACGGATGAAAACGTCTTTGCCGAACAAATCTTCTTGGGCCTTGACCGGCTATTTGGCTGGGGTTTGGCTGAATTCCGGCACGATGTGCGGGATGTCGTTGAGGCTGTATCCCAGCCCATGCGTCAGGCCATAGAAAATGCCCATCAGGATCGCGGTGGCGATGGTGGTGCGGATCACGGCGCGCAGCATGTGAGGTCCGCGCGGCGCGCTCGGAACCGTGCCGAGCGTCACGTCACGATCGTCGTCCTGCGTCCTCACGCTGAACGGCAGCACGGCGAACAGCACCACCCACCAGGTCGCGAAAAACAGGGCGGTGAACGAAACCCAGCTCATGATTGCTCCAGTTCGATCAGCGTTCCGAAGAAATCCTTCGGATGCAGGAACAGCACCGGCTTGCCGTGCGCGCCGATCTTCGAATTGCCGTCGCCCAGCACGCGGGCGCCGGCGGCCTTGAGCTGATCGCGCGCGGCCAGGATGTCGTCGACCTCATAGCAAAGGTGATGCATGCCGCCGGAGGGGTTCTTCTCCAGGAAGGCGGCGATCGGCGACCCCTCGCCCAAAGGCTCCAGAAGTTCGATCTTGGTGTTGCCGACATTGACGAACACCACCGTCACCCCATGCTCCGGCAGCGCCTGCGGCGCGGTCACTTCGGCACCCAGCGTGTTGCGATAAGCGGCGACGGCGGCCGCCAGATCCGGCACGGCAAGCGCGACATGGTTGAGACGTCCGAGCATTGGCACTCCCAGGTAAGGGAGTAGGGGAATAAGGGAGTAGGGGAAGACAGATATATCAGCTGCTTGCTCTTCCTACTCCCCTATTCCCCTATTCCCCTATTCCCCTATTCCCCTATTCCCCTATTCCCCTACTCCCTTTCGTCACCTTGTGACGAATACAGTCACCAGCGGCTTCTTGCCCCAGGCTTCGTTGGCGGCGCCGCGCACGGCGCGCCGCACTGCTTCTTGTACCAGGTCGAGGTCTTTTCGGCGCTGACGGGGGATCGAGTCCACCGCGCCGATTGCCGCATCGATCATCAAGTCTTCCAGCGACTCGCCACGGCCATCGGCCTCGGCGACGCCGATGGCGACCAGGTCGGGGTCGCCGGCAAGCTCATATTTGTCGTCCAACACGACATTGACCGCCACGTGGCCGGCAAAGGACAGCTTGCGCCGGTCACGGATGCCCATCGCCTGATCGGTGCCGATCAGTCTGCCATCCTTGTAGATACGACCGAACGGCACCTGATCCATGATGGTGGCTGGGCCGGGAGCAAGCCTGAGCATGTCGCCGTCGCGCACCTGCGCCACCTGGCCGATGCCCGATGTCGACATCAGCGAGCCCTGCGCCACCAGATGTGCCGCCTCGCCATGCACGGGAACGCCGATCTGCGGGCGCACCCATTCATACATCTTGCGCAATTCGCTGCGCCGCGGATGGCCGGAGACATGCACCAGTGCATCGCCGTCCTCTATGATCTTTACGCCGAGGTCGATGAGACGGTTCTTGATCTCGAGGATCGCCTTCTCGTTGCCGGGAATGGTACGCGAGGAAAACACCACCGTGTCGCCTGCCGTCAGTGACACCGACTTCATCTCTTCGCGCGACAGCTTGGCCAGTGCGGCCAACGGCTCGCCCTGGCTGCCGGTGCAGATGATGACCAGGTTTTCGCGGGGGATGAAACCGAAATCCTCCTCGGCGATGAACTCCGGCAGACCGTCCATGTAGCCGAGTTCGCCGGCCACATCGATGACCCGCTTCAGCGAACGGCCAAGCACCAGGCACTGGCGTCCGGCATCGCGCGCCGCTTTGGCGATCGAGACGATGCGTCCGACATTGGAGGAGAATGTGGTGACGGCGACACGGCCCTTGGCAGCCTGGATGACGCCCTTGAGGCCCTCGCCCACAGCCACTTCCGAAGGCGAATCGCCTTCGCGCAACGCATTGGTCGAATCGCAGATCAGCGCCAGAACGCCCTTGTCGCCATAGGCGCGGAAACGCGCCTCGTCGGTCTTCGGCCCGATCGTCGGCTCCGGATCGATCTTCCAGTCACCGGTATGGATGACGGTGCCTGCCGGCGAGGTGATCGCCAGCGACATCGGCTCGGGAATCGAGTGCGCGACCGGAATGGCTTCGATCTCGAACGGGCCGACGGTGAATTTTTCGCCCGCCCGGTAGATCGTGACCGGTATTTTCGGCGCGCCCTGCTCGCCTTGCCGCTTGGCTTCCAGCAGGCCGGCGCTGAACGGCGTCATCCAGACCGGCGCCTTCAGCTTCGGCCATGTGTCGAGCAGAGCGCCGTAATGGTCTTCATGCGCATGCGTGATGATGATGCCGCGCAGATTGGCGAGGTTCTCCTCGATGAAGCGCGTGTCGGGCAGCACCAGGTCGACGCCCGGCAGGCTGGCATCCGGGAAGGTCACTCCGACATCGATGACGATCCATTCGCGCGCATTGGGCGGCCCGTAGCCGTAAAGAGCGAAGTTCATGCCGATCTCGCCGACGCCGCCGAGCGGCACGAAGACGAGTTCGGCGGTTTCCGCTTTCGCCATGATTTTTCCCTTCCTGGCCCTCAGGCCAAGCCCAAAAAGCAATTCCGGGAAAAGTGTGTAACGGTTTTCCCACCGGAGTTGCGCAAAAACAAACAGTTAGAACCGTTCATGAACGGCCCTATGCCCTGGCCGAAGCGACCGCGCCGAAATGCACATCGCCGGCGGCGATCGTCCGAACCGAACCTTCATCGTCGCGGATCACGAAACGGCAGTCCTCGTCAATGGTCTCGAACACCCCACGCACCACATTACCGTCAATTCTGACAGCAACCTCGCCGCCGAGCCCCGCAGCACGATCAAGCCACCGACGCCTGACGGCGGCAAGTCCGCGCCCCTCGTCCCACAACCGGGCATTCTCGCTCCAGGCATCCGACAGCGCCAGGAAAAGTGTTTCCGCATCGCATGCCGCACCCAGCGCGCTGAGTGATGTTGCGGGATAGGGCAAATCCTCGGGGTATGCCACCACATTGACGCCTATGCCGACCGCCACCGCGAAACGGCCGCCTTCCAGAATTGCCGATTCCAGCAGGATGCCGGCCAGCTTGGCGCCGGAGGCAAGCACGTCGTTCGGCCATTTCAGCTCGAAACGGTTTTTCCCTTCGCTGCCACCGTCGAGGCCGATGGCGATCCGGCCCTTCGGCACCACGGCATCGAGTGCATCGGCCAGCGCCAGCCCGGCGACGAAGCCCAGCGTCGCGGCAAGGCGAAGCTCTGCCTTGGTGATGACCAGCAGCGTCGCCGCGAGGTTGCCTTCGGGGGTTGCCCAGACGCGGCCGCGCCGGCCACGCCCGCTTTCCTGTTTCTTGGAAACGACCCACAATTTGCCGGGGTCGCCTGCCCTTGCGTGGTCCAGTGCCAGCGCATTGGTGGAGCCGACGCTCTCATGCGCCTCGAGCCGGAACCCATCCGACGCCGAGGTTGGAGCCAGCCGAAATGCCATGCCGATTAGAAAAACGTCTTGGCGGCGGCTTCGGCATAGGTGCCGATCGGCCCGCCGATCAGCACGTAGAACAGCACGAAGGCGCCGGAGACGCCGAGCACGACACGCAATTCCGTCGCCATCGGCACGAAACCGCCGACCGGTTCGTCGAACCACATGATCTTGATGATGCGCAAATAGTAATAGGCGCCCACCACCGAGGCCAGCACGCCGATGATCGCCAGCGCATAGAGATTGGCGTTGATGGCGGCGAGGAAGACGTACCATTTCCCCCAGAAGCCGGCGAGCGGCGGGATGCCGGCCAGCGAGAACATCAGGATGGTCAGGATCGTCGCCATGATCGGATTGGTCGACGACAGGCCGGCCAGCTCGCTGATCTGCTCGACATTGCCTTCCTTGCGCCGCATGGCGAGGATGAAGGCGAAGGTGCCGAGCGTCATCACCAGATAGATCAGCATGTAGATGGCAACGCCGCGCACGCCGGCCTGGCTGTTGGCGGCAAGGCCGACCAGCGCATAGCCCATATGGCCGATCGAGGAATAGGCCATCAGCCGCTTGATGTTGGTCTGGCCGATGGCGGCGAAAGCACCAAGCGCCATCGAGGCGATCGAGATGAAGACGATGATCTGCTGCCAGTCGGAGGCGATCGGCTTGAACGCACCCATGGTGACGCGCACCATCAGCGCCATCGCCGCCATCTTCGGTGCTGCCGCCAAAAAGGCCGTCACCGGTGTCGGCGCGCCCTCATAGACATCTGGCGTCCACATGTGGAACGGCACCGCCGAGATCTTGAAGGCAAGGCCCGCCAGCACGAAGACGAGGCCGAAAACGAGACCGAGCTGGCGCTCGCCGCTGCCGAGCGCAGAAGCGATCTCCTGGAAGCCGGTGTTGCCGGTGTAGCCGTAGACCAGGCTGATGCCATAGAGCAGCATGCCCGACGACAGCGCGCCGAGGACGAAATATTTGAGGCCTGCTTCGGTCGAGCGCAGATTGTCGCGATTGATCGCGCACAGCACATAGATCGCCAGCGACTGCAGCTCGAGCCCGAGATAGAGGCCGATCATGCTGTTGGCCGAGATCATCAGCATCATGCCGAGCGTGCAGAGCAGGATCAGCACCGGATATTCGAACTTGTCGAAGCGTTCAGCTTTGGCAAAGCGCATCGACATCACCAGCGTCACCGCCGAGCCGACCAGCGCCAGCACCTTCATGAAGCGGGCGAAGGAATCCTGGATGAAGGCATTGCCGTAAGCGCTGCCCTGCCCGGTTCGGAAGATCAGCCAGGCGCCCGCGATCGCCAGCACGGCAACCGCAAGGCCGGTTACCGTGTTGGCCGTGTTGGCGCGCGAATAGGCTCCGACCATCAGCAGCGCCAGCGCGCCGACGGCAAGGATCAGCTCTGGCGTCGAGAGCGACAGGCTGGAGAGAAGGTCCGGCGTCATGGTTCGCAAAACCTCTGGTCAGTTCGCCGCCGCGGTCTGCGCGGCGCCGATGGATGCAGTGACATTGGTGACGAGCGACTTGACCGATTCGGCCGTCGCGTCGAAGACCGGGGCGGGATAGACGCCGAAGAAGATGACCAGAACGACCAGCGGGTAGATGATCACCTTCTCGCGCAGCGACAGATCGAGCAGGCCCTTCAGGCTGTCCTTGGTCAGCGCACCGAAGATCACCCGGCGGTAGAGCCAGAGCGCGTAGGCGGCCGACAGGATGACGCCGGTGGCGGCGAAGAACGCCACCCAGGTGTTGACCCGGAACACGCCCAGCATGGTCAGGAACTCGCCGACGAAGCCGCTGGTACCGGGCAGGCCGACATTGGCCATGGTGAAGATCAGGAACACCGTGGCGTATTTCGGCATGTTGTTGACCAGGCCGCCATAGGCGGCGATCTCACGTGTGTGCATGCGGTCGTAGATGACGCCGACGCACAGGAACAGCGCGCCGGAGACGAGGCCGTGGCTGAGCATCTGGAAGATCGCGCCCTGCACGCCTTCCTGGTTCATGGCGAAGATGCCCATGGTGACGAAGCCCATATGAGCAACCGACGAATAGGCGATCAGCTTCTTCATGTCTTCCTGCATCAGCGCCACCAGCGAGGTGTAGATGATGGCGACGACGGACAGCGCAAAGACCAGCGGCGCGAACATTTCCGACGCCAGCGGGAACATCGGCAAGGAGAAGCGCAGGAAGCCGTACCCGCCCATCTTCAACAGGATGCCGGCCAGGATGACGGAGCCCGCCGTCGGCGCCTCGACGTGCGCGTCGGGCAGCCAGGTGTGCACCGGCCACATTGGCATCTTCACCGCGAAGGAGGCGAAGAAGGCAAGCCATAGCCAGGTCTGCATGTTGGCCGGGAAGTTGTGGGTCAGCAGCGTCGGGATGTCGGTTGTGCCGGACTGGAAGAACATCGCCATGATGGCGAGCAGCATCAGCACCGAGCCGGCGAGCGTGTAGAGGAAGAACTTGAACGAGGCGTAGACGCGCCGCTTGCCGCCCCAGACGCCGATGATGATGAACATCGGGATCAGGCCGGCTTCGAAGAAGACGTAGAACAGCACGATGTCCAGCGCGCAGAACACGCCGATCATCAGCGTTTCGAGCAGCAGGAAGGCAATCATGTAGGCCTTGACCCGCTTCTCGATCGATTCCCACGACGCCAGGATGCACAGCGGCATCAGGAACGTCGTCAGGATGACGAACAGCATCGAGATGCCGTCGACGCCCATATGGTAGGAAATGCCGGAGTCGAGCCAGGCGACCTTCTCGACGAACTGGAAGCCGGACTGCGAATTGTCGAATCCGGTCCAGATGAACAGCGAGATGATGAACGTGAACGTCGTCGTCAACAGCGCGATGGCGCGGATGTTGCGGCGTGCATTTTCGCTGTCGTCATTGATGAACAGGATAAGCAGCACACCAACCAGCGGCAGGAAGGTGACCAGCGAGAGGATTGGCCAGGCGGTCATCAGAGCATCATCCAGGTGACGAGTGCGGCAACGCCGATCAGCATGGCGAAGGCATAGTGGTAGAGATAGCCGGTCTGCAGCTTGACGACGCGGTCGGTGACATCGACGACGCGCGCCGAAATGCCATCCGGGCCGAGGCCGTCGATGATGGTGCCGTCGCCGGTCTTCCACAGGAAATGGCCGAGGCGCTTGGCGGGCCGCACGAACAGGAAGTCGTAGAGCTCGTCGAAATACCACTTGTTGAGCAGGAAGGCGTACAGCCCGCGATGCTGCGCGGCGAGGTTGACCGGCATTTCCGGCGAGCGGATGTAGAATTTCCAGGCCAGCGCGAAGCCGATCAGCATGGCGATGAAGGGCGACAGTTCGACCCACAGCGGCAATTCGTGGATGTCGTGCAGGATGTGGTTGTCAGGCAGCGTGAACAGCGATGCCTTCCAGAACTCGGCATAGCCCTCGCCGATGACGGCGCCGTGGAAGATGACGCCGGCAAACAGTGCGCCAGCGGCCAGGATGAACAGCGGCACCAGCATCACAGGCGGCGATTCATGGACGTGGTGCATCACTTCATGGCTCGCCCGCGGCTTGCCGTGGAAGGTCATGAAGATCAGCCGCCAGGAGTAGAAGGAGGTGAAGCAAGCGGCGACGACCAGAGCCACGAAGGCCATGCCGGCAACCGAATTGTGGCCGGCAAAGGCGCTCTCGATGATGGCGTCCTTGGAGAAGAAGCCGGCGGTGCCGATGACCGTCACCGGAATGCCGACGCCGGTCAGCGCCAGCGTGCCGATCACCATCATCCAGTAGGTGGTCGGGATCAGTTTCCTGAGGCCGCCCATCTTGCGCATGTCCTGCTCGTCGGACACGGCATGGATGACCGAGCCCGAGCCGAGGAACAGCAGCGCCTTGAAGAAGGCATGCGTGAACAGGTGGAAGATCGCCGCGCCATAGGCGCCGACGCCGAGTGCGACGAACATGTAGCCGAGCTGCGAGCAGGTCGAGTAGGCGATGACGCGCTTGATGTCGTTCTGGACGAGACCGACCGTCGCCGCGAAGAAGGCGGTGAAGGCACCGATGAAGGTCACGACAGTCAGCGCCGAATGCGACAATTCGAACAGCGGCGACAACCGGGCCAGCATGAACACGCCGGCCGTCACCATGGTGGCGGCATGGATCAGCGCGGAAACCGGCGTCGGGCCTTCCATGGCATCCGGCAGCCAGGTGTGCAGCGGCACTTGCGCCGACTTGCCCATGGCGCCCATGAACAGCAGCAGGCAGACGATCGTCATGGCCGCCTGCTTGTCCAGCGCATAGCCGAGGAAGGTCAGCACCGCGGCGCCGTGCGGGGCGCCTTCGGCCGGAATGAACGTTGCCGCATTGGCGAAGATGGTGCCCAGATTGACCGAGCCGAACAGCACGAACACGCCGAAGATGCCGAGTGCGAAGCCGAAATCGCCGACGCGGTTGACGACAAAGGCCTTGATTGCCGCGGCATTGGCCGACGGCTTCTTGTACCAGAAGCCGATCAGCAGGTAGGACGCCAGCCCCACGCCTTCCCAGCCAAAGAACATCTGCACGAGGTTGTCCGCCGTCACCAGCATCAGCATGGCGAAGGTGAACAGCGACAGATAGGCGAAGAAGCGCGGCCGGTTCGGATCGTGGTGCATGTAGCCGATCGAATAGATGTGGACCAGCGCCGAGACGGTGTTGACCACCACCAGCATGACCACCGTCAGCGTGTCGATCCGGAGCGCCCAGGACGCTTCCAGCCCACCCGACTGTATCCAGCGCAGCACCGGCACGGTGAACACCTCGCCATGGCCGAAACCGATGGTGAAGAACGCGACCCACGACAGCACGGCCGCGATCACCAGGAAACCGGAGGTGATGTATTCGGACGCCTTGGCGCCGAGCGACGTGCCGAACAGGCCGACGATCAGGAAGCCGAGCAGGGGAAGGAAGACGATGGCCTGATACATGGTGGTTCCGTCAACCCTTCATCATGTTCACGTCTTCGACCGCGATCGAGCCGCGGTTGCGGAAGAAGACGACGAGAATGGCAAGTCCGATGGCGGCCTCGGCCGCCGCGACCGTCAGCACGAACAGCGCGAACACCTGACCGACCAGATCGCCGAGTGCCGCCGAAAAGGCGACGAAATTGATGTTGACCGCCAGCAGGATCAGTTCGACCGACATCAGGATGACGATGACGTTCTTGCGGTTCAGGAAGATGCCGAACACGCCGAGCGTGAACAGAACAGCCGATACGGTCAGATAATGTGCGATGCCGACAACCATCTCAGAGTCCCTCGCCTGTCTTGACCTTGCGGATTTCCATGCCGGTCGCCGGCGTGCGGCCGACCTGGGCCGCGATCGACTGCCGCTTGACGCCCGGCTTATGGCGCAGCGTCAGCACGATGGCGCCAATCATGGCGACCAACAGGATGAGGCCCGAAATCTGGAAGTAGTAGAGGTAGTCGGTATAGAGGATGTCGCCGAGCGCGGCGGTGTTGGTCCGCGTGGCGAGATCCGGAATGGGCTTGGAGACCGTCGAAGCGAGCTGCGGCGCGAACGTATAGCCGCCGAGAACGACGATCAGCTCCGCCGCCAGGATCAGCCCGACCAGCGCGCCGATCGGCGCATATTGCAGGGAGCCTTCCTTCATCTCGGCGAAATCGACGTCGAGCATCATGACGACGAACAGGAACAGCACCATCACCGCGCCGACATAGACGACGAGCAGGATCATCGCCAGGAACTCGGCCCCGGTCAGCATGAACAGGCCGGCGGCGTTGAAAAAGGTCAGGATCAGGAACAGCACCGAATGCACGGGGTTGCGCGACGAAATGACCATGAACGCCGACGCCACCGCGACAAAGGCGAAGAGGTAGAAAAAGGCCGCCTCTAGTCCACTCAACATTGGGGATCCCCCGGGTTCCTGTACGAACAGGACGCTCGTCCTGTTTGTTGTCTCTGGCCTGGTTCCGCCTCCGGTTCCAAAGCCGCGTTGTCCTAGCCCATGTTCCGATCGGGTTGAAAGGCCCGATCGAAAGAAACATGGGCCACTCTGTATCCGGAGCATGATCTGGTCCGAAAAGTCCGCAACTTTTCGGGATCATCCTCTGGACGAGGCCCCTGCCCCGCCCATGCGTCAAATATCAGCGGTAGGGCGAGTCCAGCGAGATGTTGCGCGCCAGTTCGCGCTCCCACCGGTCGCCATTCGCCAACAGCTTGTCCTTGTCGTAGTAGAGTTCCTCGCGTGTCTCCGTCGCGAATTCGAAATTCGGCCCCTCGACGATGGCGTCGACCGGGCAGGCTTCCTGGCAGAAGCCGCAATAGATGCACTTCACCATGTCGATGTCGTAGCGAACCGTGCGGCGCGTGCCGTCATTGCGCCGCGGACCGGCCTCGATGGTGATGGCCTGCGCCGGGCAGATCGCCTCGCACAATTTGCAGGCGATGCAGCGTTCCTCGCCATTGGGATAGCGGCGCAACGCATGCTCGCCGCGGAAGCGCGGACTGGTCGGCCCCTTCTCGTGCGGATAATTGATCGTCTCTTTCGGCGCGAAGAACTGGCGCATCGACAGGAAGAAAGCGCTGACGAAATCCTGCAGCAGCAGCGATTTGGCGGCTTGGGAAAGAGCGGACATCACGCAAACCCCGTGATCTTGAGGAAGGCCGCGGTGGCGACCACCATGAACAGCGAGATCGGCAGGAACACTTTCCAGCCAAGCCGCATCAATTGGTCGTAGCGGTAGCGCGGCACGAACGCCTTCACCATGGAGATGCCGAAGAACACGAAGCAGACTTTCAGCACGAACCAGATGACGCCCGGCACCCAGGTGAACGGCGCGAAGTCGAAGGGCGGCAGCCAGCCACCGAGGAACAGGATGGTGGCCAGCGCGCACATCAGCACGATGGCGACATACTCGCCGAGGAAGAACAGCAGGAACGGCGTCGACGAGTACTCGACCATGTGGCCGGCGACCAGTTCCGATTCGGCTTCCACCAGATCGAAAGGCGGCCGGTTCGTCTCGGCCAGCGCCGAGATGAAGAAGATGATGAACATCGGAAACAGAGCCAGCCAGTTCCAGTCGAGGAACGTATTGGGCAGGCCAAGCCGCGTACCGATACCATCATGCTGCGACAGCACGATATCGGTGAGGTTGAGCGAGCCCGCGGTGAGCAGCACGGTGACGATGACGAAGCCGATCGAGACTTCGTAGGACACCATCTGAGCCGCCGAACGCAGCGCGCCGAGGAACGGATATTTCGAGTTGGAGGCCCAGCCGCCCATGATCACGCCGTAGACCTCGAGCGAGGAGATGGCGAAGACATAGAGGATGCCGACATTGACGTTGGCGATCGCCCAGCCCTGATTGACCGGGATGACCGCCCAGGCCGAGATCGCCAGCACCGCCGACACCAGCGGCGCCAGCAGGAACACGCCCTTGTTGGCGCCCGATGGAATGATCGGTTCCTTGAAGACGAATTTCAGCAGATCGGCGAAGGCTTGCAGCGTGCCCCAAGGGCCGACGACGTTCGGGCCACGGCGTAGTTGCACCGCCGCCCAGATCTTGCGGTCGGCGTAGAGGATGTAGGCGACGAAGATCAAAAGCACGACGATCAGCACGACCGACTTCAACAGGATCAGCAGCGCCGGCAGCACGTAGAAGGAGAAGAAAGTGTCCATGCTTATTCCGCCGCCTGCTTGAAGCCGCTCTTGGCCAGTGCCGAGCATTCCGCCATCACGGCCGATGCCCGCGCGATCGGGTTGGTCAGGTAGAAATCCGTCACCGGCGACGTAAAGGTGCCCTTGTTCAGCCGCCCGCCGAGCTTCGCCACCCCAGCGATGTCCTCGGCATTGCCGGCCGCGACCTGGTCGATACGGGCCAGATGCGGGTATTCGCCATAGAGCTTGGCGCGCAGTTGCGGCAGCGAATCGAACGGCAGTTTCTTGCCCAGCACATCCGACAGTGCCCGCAGGATCGCCCAGTCCTCGCGCGCCTCGCCCGGCGCGAAGCCGGCGCGGTTGGTCTGCTGCACGCGGCCTTCGGTGTTGACATAGGTGGCCGACTTTTCCGTGTAGGCGGCCGCCGGCAGGATGACATTGGCGCGATGCGCGCCCTGGTCGCCATGCGTGCCGATATAGACGATGAAGGCGCCGCCGGTCTTGGCCATGTCGATCTCGTCGGCGCCGAGCAGGAACAGCAGCTCCATTTCGCCCAGCATGCCGGCGACGGTCTTGCCGCCCTCGCCCGGCACGAAGCCGAGATCGAGGCCGCCGACACGTCCGGCCGCATTGTGCAGCACGGCAAAGCCGTTCCAGTCGGCGCGGGCAGCGTTGACGGCGGCGGCGAGCTTGGCCGCCTGGCCGAGCACGGCCGCGCCATCGGCACGCGCCAGCGCACCCTGGCCGACGATGATCAGCGGATGCGTCGCCTTCTTCAGCACCTGGAAGAACTTGCCATTGCCATCCGCCAAATCCTTCAGCGAATCCGGTCCGGCGCCCAGCTGTTCGTAGTCGTAGCGCGTGTCGCCGACATCGCCGATGACGCCGACCGGCAGATTGCCGATCCGCCAACGCTTGCGGATGCGGGCGTTGAGCACCGAAGCTTCATAGCGCGGGTTGGCGCCGATGATCAGCACCGCGTCGGCCTGCTCGATGCCTTCGATGGTCGGGTTGAAGATGTAGCTCGCCCGGCCCAGCGCCGGATCGAGTGCGGCACCATCCTGGCGGCAATCGGTATTCTTCGAGCCAAGCGAAGCCATCAGCAGCTTGAGCGCGTAGATTTCCTCAACCGCGGCAAGATCGCCCGATATGGCGCCGATCTTCTCGGGTGCCGCCTTCGATACCGCGTCCTTGATCGCGGCAAAGGCCTCGGCCCAGCTTGCCGGCGCGAGCTTGCCGTCCTTGCGCACATAAGGGCGATCGAGACGCTGTGTGCGCAGACCGTCCCAGATGAAGCGGGTCTTGTCGGAGATCCACTCCTCGTTCACCTGTTCGTTGACGCGCGGCAGGATCCGCATCACTTCGCGGCCCCGGCTATCGACGCGAATCGCCGAGCCGACCGCATCCATCACGTCGATGGATTCGGTCTTGGTCAGCTCCCACGGTCGCGCCTGGAAGGCGAATGGCTTCGAGGTCAGCGCGCCGACCGGGCAAAGGTCGATGACATTGCCCTGCAGCTCCGAGGTCATCGCCTGTTCGAGATAGGTGGTGATCTCTGCATCCTCGCCACGGCCGATCAGGCCCAGTTCGGAAATGCCGGCGACTTCGGTGGTGAAGCGGACGCAGCGCGTGCAGTGGATGCAGCGATTCATCACCGTCTTGACCAGCGGTCCGATGTATTTGTCTTCGACCGCGCGCTTGTTCTCGTGATAGCGCGAGGAATCGACGCCGAACGCCATCGCCTGGTCCTGCAGGTCGCATTCGCCGCCCTGGTCGCAGATCGGGCAATCCAGCGGATGGTTGATCAGCAGGAACTCCATCACGCCTTCCCGGGCCTTCTTGACCATCGGCGTGTTGGTGAAGATTTCCGGCGCCTCGCCATTCGGGCCGGGACGCAGGTCGCGCACATTCATGGCGCAGGAGGCCTGCGGCTTGGGCGGCCCGCCCTTCACCTCGATCAGGCACATGCGGCAATTGCCGGCGATCGACAGCCGCTCATGGAAGCAGAAGCGCGGCACTTCCGCGCCAGCGTCTTCAGCCGCCTGCAGCAGCGTGTAGTGGTCGGGTACAGTGATCTCTTTCCCGTCGACCTTGAGCTTTGCCATTCGCCTCAAACCCCTGCGGAGTTCCCGCAATCTCTTTTTCCGGACGCGGTCGAGACCACGTCGGGCACTTCATTCACTTCTTGACGGCGAGCGCCGCCGCTTGGGCTGTCCAATCGTCGCGGCCGATGCGGCCGCCGAGCGACAGATAGTCCTCGACCCAGGCAACCTCTTGCGGCGTCCATGCCGCGATCTGGGCATACGTCCAGATGCCGAGGCCGTTGAGAACCTTTTCCAGCTTCGGCCCGATGCCCGAGATGGCCTTGAGATCCGCCGGTTTGGCCGGCTTCTCCATGGCGTTGGGCTGCCTGAAATCCTCGGGCATCAGCGCATCGCCGGCGCCGCCCGTAGCCGGAGCCGCATTTGCGGCCGGCACGGCAGTGGCGGCTTCCTTGGCGGCAATATCGGTGACCTCCCGGGCGAAGGACTGCGCCTCGGCGATCATGGTTTTCGCCGTCGCCCGCGCCTTGGTGGAGGAAGAGTTCGGATCGTCGAACTGCGCGACGCGCGCCTCGAAATCATCGACGATCGGCTGCAGCAGCCGTTGCGAGGCCTCAGTCGCTCCCGAAAGCGCGCCCAGCCAGACGCCGAAAGCGTGGTTGGCGAGCCCGAGGCCAAGCGCCGACATCGCCGCCGCACCCGCCACGGGATGCACGAAAAGGTTGACGGCGCTGGCCATCTCCTTCGGCATCATCCTGGTCAAGTCCTGGTTCATCTTCTCGATCTGGTCCAAATTGGGCATCAGCGGGTTCGAATACGGCGCCATAGAGTTCTCCTGGTCGTTTCTTCGTTCGCCCCGCCCTTCGCTGCGGACTTTCATCCGCATAAAACGTTATTCTATTCCGCCGCCACCATCACAGGCTCGGCCCGGTGCGCATTGCGCGAAAACTCGTCGATGCGCCGCTCCACTTCGCCGCGGAAATGCCGCATCAGACCCTGGATCGGCCATGCCGCCGCGTCGCCCAGCGCGCAGATCGTGTGGCCCTCGATCTGCTTGGTGACGTCGAGCAGCATATCGATCTCGCGCTTCTGCGCCTCGCCGCGCACCAGCCGTTCCATCACCCGCCACATCCAGCCGGTGCCTTCGCGGCATGGCGTGCACTGCCCGCAGCTCTCGTGCTTGTAGAAGTAGGAAAGCCGCGCAATCGCCTTCACGACATCGGTCGACTTGTCCATGACGATGACAGCCGCGGTTCCAAGGCCGGATTTGAGGTCGCGCAAGGCGTCGAAATCCATTGGCGCGTCGATGATCTGCTCGGCCGGCACCAGCGGCACCGAGGCGCCGCCCGGTATGACCGCCAAAAGATTGTCCCAGCCGCCGCGAATGCCGCCGCAATGCGTCTCGATGAGCTCGCGGAACGGGATCGACATCGCCTCCTCGACCGTGCACGGATTGTTGACGTGGCCGGAGATGCAAAACAGCTTGGTGCCGACATTATTTGGCCGGCCGAAGGACGAGAACCAGGCCGCACCGCGGCGCAGGATGGTCGGCGCAACCGCGATCGATTCGACATTGTTGACCGTGGTCGGGCAGCCATAGAGGCCGACATTGGCAGGGAATGGCGGCTTCAGCCTGGGCTGGCCCTTCTTGCCTTCGAGGCTTTCGAGGAGCGCTGTCTCCTCGCCGCAGATATAGGCACCGGCGCCGTGGTGCATGTAGATGTCGAAATCATAGCCGGAGGTGTTGTTCTTGCCGATCAGCTTGGCCTCATAGGCTTCCTCGATCGCGCGCTGCAGCGCCTCGCGCTCGCGGATGAACTCACCGCGCACATAGATGTAGGCGGCAATCGCGCCCATGGCGAAACCGGCAAGCAGCGCGCCCTCGACCAGCGTGTGCGGGTCGTTGCGCAGGATGTCGCGGTCCTTGCAAGTGCCGGGCTCGGATTCGTCGGCGTTGATGACGAGATAGCTCGGCCGGCCGTCGCTCTGCTTGGGCATGAACGACCATTTGAGCCCTGTCGGGAAGCCTGCGCCGCCGCGACCGCGCAGGCCCGACGCCTTCATCTCGTTGACGATCCACTCGCGCCCCTTGGCAACGATGCCGGGCGTGTTGTCCCAGGCGCCGCGCGCCATCGCGCCGGCCAGCGACTTGTCGAACAGGCCGTAGATATTGGTGAAGATGCGGTCTTTATCCCCGAGCATTTTTCGTCCCTCAGACCGGCTTCTTGCCGAAGACGCGGATGTATTCGGCCACGCCACCCTTGGCGAGCGCCTTGGCCTGCTTGACCCAGTCGTCGCGATCGATGCGGCCCTGGAAAGAGAGATAGCCATCCACCCACTCGCTTTCGGCCTTCTTCCACGACGCGACCTGCGCGAAGGTAAAAATGCCCAGCGTATGCAGGATGCCCTCGATCTTGGGGCCGACGCCGGAGATCAGCTTTAGGTCATCGACCTGTACCGGTTTATCGATGCCGGCCGGACGGTTCTTGTCCTCGAGCGACGGTTTGGCCGGCTTGGCTGCCGGTACCTTGACCTCCGGCGCCTTGAAGGCGGATGCCGGCTCGGCCTTGGTTATTGGACCGTTGCGCTGCTTGGAAACCTGCTCGACCTTGGAGTCTGCCTTGTTGGCATTGGCGGCCGAATGCAGTGGGGCGGCAACGCTCGCCGCCTTTTCGACCGCCGGCGCGACCTTGGTTTTCGAAGGCGTCTTCAATGCCGGGCTGGTTTCAGGGGCGTCGGTCTTCGGCTTGCTGGTGTTGGATGGTGCGACAGGGGCCGCAGCCGGTGCCGGCACGGGCGCTGCGATGATCGCGTCGGGCGCCGCCCTGGCGGCCTTGGCTGCCTCCCTGGCTTCCCTTTCGCGGGTCGACTTGAGGATCGCCTTTTCGCTCTTCAGCGTGGTGAGGCCGGAGGCCGGCTCCGAGCCGGTACGGCCGTTCTGCGGCCCCGGTTCCACCGAAGCACCCTTGCCGGCGTCATAGAGATCGATGATTTCAGCCAGGCGTTCCGGCGTCAGATCCTCGAACGTGTCTTTGAAGATCATGACCATCGGCGCGTTGACGCAGGCGCCAAGGCATTCGACCTCTTCCCAGGACAAGGTGCCTTTGTCGTTGGCGTGGAACTGGTCGTGATGGATCCTGGAGCGGCAGACATCCATCAGCGCTTCCGAACCGCGCAGCATGCAGGGCGTGGTGCCGCAGACCTGGATATGCGCACGCGTGCCGACCGGATTCAGCTGGTACTGCGTGTAGAAGGTCGCGACCTCGAGCCCGCGGATACGCGGCATGCCGAGCATGTCGGAGATCGTCTCGATCGCCGCCTTCGTCACCCAGCCTTCCTGCTCCTGTGCGATCATCAGCAGCGGGATGATGGCCGACTGCTCACGGCCCTTCGGATATTTCTTGATCCATTGCTTCGCAGCCGCGGCATTCGCCCGGTTGAAGGCGAAGGATGCTGGCTGGGCGCTGGCTTCTGCGAGACGGCGGACTGACATTTAGCGATCGACCTCACCAAACACGATGTCGAGGGAGCCGAGAACGGCGGTGACGTCGGCCAGCATGTGGCCGCGGCAGAGGAAATCCATCGCCTGCAGATGCGCGAAACCCGGCGCGCGCAGCTTGCAGCGGTAGGGCTTGTTGGAGCCGTCGGAAACCAGATAGACGCCGAATTCGCCCTTCGGCGCTTCGACGGCGGCATAGACCTCGCCGGCGGGTACACGATAACCCTCGGTGTAGAGCTTGAAGTGATGGATCAGCGCTTCCATCGAGCGCTTCATCGCCTGGCGCTTGGGCGGCACCACCTTGCCGTCGAGGTTCGACACCGGGCCGGCGCTTTCCTTGCCGAGCAGGAGATCGACGCACTGGCGCATGATCTTCGCCGACTGGCGCATTTCTTCCATGCGCACGAGGTAGCGGTCGAAACAGTCGCCGTTCTTGCCGATCGGAATGTCGAAATCCATTTCCGAATAGCATTCATAGGGTTGCGACTTGCGCAGGTCCCAGGGTGCACCCGAGCCGCGCACCATCACACCCGAAAAACCCCAGGCCCAGGCATCGGCCAGCGAGACGATGCCGATATCGACATTGCGCTGCTTGAAGATGCGGTTGCCGGTCAGCAGCTGATCGAGGTCGTCGATCGACTTCAGGAACGGGTCGATCCACTTGCCGATGTCCTCGACCAGCTTCTGCGGCAGGTCCTGATGGACGCCGCCGGGACGGAAATAGGCGGCATGCATGCGCGAACCGGAGGCGCGCTCATAGAACACCATCAGCTTTTCGCGCTCGACGAAGCCCCACAGCGGCGGCGTCAGCGCGCCGACGTCCATAGCCTGCGTCGTCACATTGAGGATGTGCGACATGATGCGGCCGATTTCGCAATAGAGCACGCGGATCAGCTGCCCGCGTTTCGGCACTTCGATGCCGAGCAGGCGCTCGGCGGCCAATGCGAAGGCGTGCTCCTGGTTCATCGGCGCGCAATAGTCGAGCCGGTCGAGATAAGGGATCGCCTGCAAATAGGTTTTGGCTTCGATCAGCTTTTCGGTACCGCGATGCAAGAGCCCGATATGCGGATCGACGCGATCGACGACTTCGCCGTCCAGTTCCAGCACAAGGCGCAAAACGCCGTGCGCCGCAGGGTGTTGCGGGCCGAAATTGATGTTGAAGTTGCGGACCGAAGTTTCAGCCATTTACTGCTTTGCCTTCTCGTCACCCGGCAGCACGTAATCCGTACCTTCCCACGGGGACAAAAAATCGAAATTGCGGAATTCCTGCTTGAGCTCGACCGGCTCATAGATGACGCGCTTGGCCTCGTCGTCGTAACGCACCTCGACGAATCCGGTCAGCGGGAAATCCTTGCGCAGCGGATGGCCTTCGAAACCGTAGTCGGTCAGCAGGCGACGCAGATCGGGATGGCCCGAAAACAGCACGCCGTAGAGATCGTAGGTCTCGCGCTCGAACCAGTCGGCGCCGGGGAACACGCCGGTGATCGACGGCACCATGGTTTCCTCGTCGGCCTGCACCTTGACGCGGATGCGCACATTCTGCTTCGGCGACAACAGGTGGTAGACGACGTCGAAGCGCTTGGCCCGCGACGGATAGTCGGCGCCGCAGACGTCGACGATCGAGATGAACTGGCAGCGCGCATCGTCGCGCAGGAAGGTCATCACCTCGACCACATCGCGTGGCTCGACTTGAACGGTGAGTTCGCCATAGGCAATCGCCGCGTCGTTCACGCGGCCGATCAGCTTCTCGCCGAGATATGTCGACAGTTCGCTCAGGGATGCGGTCATGGATTTACCGTTCGATCGTGCCGGTGCGGCGGATCTTCTTCTGCAGCAGAAGAATGCCGTAAAGCAACGCTTCGGCGCTCGGCGGGCAGCCGGGCACATAGATGTCGACCGGCACGATGCGGTCGCAGCCGCGCACCACCGAATAGGAATAATGGTAGTAGCCGCCGCCATTGGCGCAGGAGCCCATCGAGATGACGTAGCGCGGTTCCGGCATCTGGTCGTAGACCTTGCGCAGCGCCGGCGCCATCTTGTTGGTCAGCGTGCCGGCGACGATCATGATGTCGGACTGGCGCGGGGACGCACGCGGCGCGACGCCGAACCGCTCCGAATCATAGCGTGGCATCGAGGTGTGGATCATCTCGACCGCGCAGCAAGCGAGGCCGAACGTCATGAACATCAGCGACCCGCTGCGCGCCCAGGTGATGAGCGCCTCGGTCGAAGTGACCAAAAAGCCCTTGTCGGCCAACTCATTGTTGATCTCGAGGAAGAAGGGATCGTCCTCCCCCACCGGCCTGCCGGTGTTGGGATCGATAATACCCTTGGGCTTCGGCGCGACGAGGGTGCCTGAACTGTCGTTCAATCCCATTCCAGCGCTCCTTTTTTCCATTCATAGGCAAAGCCGATGGTCAGCACCGCCAAAAACACCATCATCGACCAGAAACCGAGCATGCCGATCTTCGAAAACGACACCGCCCACGGAAACAGGAAGGCCACTTCCAGGTCGAAGATGATGAACAGGATCGACACCAGGTAGAAGCGGATATCGAACTTCATGCGCGCGTCGTCGAACGAGTTGAAACCGCACTCGTAGGCGGAAAGCTTTTCGGGATCGGGATTGCGGTAGGCCACCAGGAAGGGTGCGGCCAGCAGCGCCAGGCCGACAACCAGCGCCACGCCTATGAACAGGACGATGGGCAGGTATGAGCTCAAGAGTGCGTTCATGCTCGGCTTTCCGTTGGTGCCAATCCACTTTGATTTACAGCACCGGACCCTAATGCGGAAGCGTGACAGTTTAACCGCTGAACCGTTTTAAGGGCCTATGCTGCAACGCGGCGAGGGTTAGCGCAGCACTTCCAGCGAAGCAAGTCAAACCTTGTTCAAAACACCGACCTGGACGGCATATCGCGGCAAACTGGTCCGATCCGCTCCTGTTTGATTTCCTTCGCTTTTCACTCCACTTTTCTCTCCTGACATGGATGCCGCCAAAACCCTGCTAGCATGGGTTGGAATCAGCCATTCGACCCTCGGTCAAAACACTTCAAAGTGATGCCTGCATGAAGGAAAAGATCTCGCTCCCCACGGCCCGTCGCATCGCGCTTGCCGCCCAGGGGTTTCTCGATCCCCGCCCGACCGGTACGCCCGACCGCCGGCATTTTGCTCGCACCCTCTCCCGCACCGGTCTGTTGCAGATCGATTCCGTCAGCGCGGTGGTGCGCGCTCATTATATGCCGCTCTATTCGCGCCTTGGCCCCTACCCGTTCTCGCTGCTCGACAACGCGGCCGTGACGCGCAAGCGCACGGTTTTCGAATACTGGGCGCACGAGGCCTCCTTCCTGCCGGTCGAGACATACCCGCTGATGCGCTGGCGCATGCAGCGCGCCGAGCGCGGCGAGGAAATGTATCTGGGGCTCGCCAAATGGGGCCGCGAACACGCTGCCTATATCGAAGAGATCTACCGTCAGGTCGCCGAGCGCGGCCCGATCGCCGCTTCCGCGCTGGAGGGCCAGAAAGGCTCGGGCGGCTGGTGGGGCTGGAGCCATGCCAAGCACGCCTTCGAATGGCTGTTCTGGGCCGGCCGCATCACCACGGCGCACCGTCGCGGGTTCGAGCGTTTTTATGACCTGCCCGAGCGCGTGCTGCCGCAGGCGGTCCTCGACCTGCCGGTGCCCACGCCCGAGGACGCGCACCGCGAATTGCTGCGCATTTCCGCCCGCGCCCACGGCGTGGGCACTTCAGGCGATTTGCGCGATTATTTCCGCCTGTCGCCGGCCGATATGAAAGGCCGATTGGAGGAACTGGTTGAAACGGGCGAGTTGCTGCCGGTGCGTGTCGAAGGCTGGGACAAGCCCGCCTATCTTCACAAAGACGCCCGTCTGCCCCGAAAGATCAAGGCCCGCGCCCTGCTGGCGCCGTTCGATCCGGTCGTCTTCGAGCGCTCGCGCACGGAGCGGCTGTTCGATTTCCATTACCGCATCGAGATCTACACGCCGGCCGACAAGCGGCAATACGGCTATTATGTCCTGCCGTTCCTGCTCGGCGACAGGATCGTGGCACGCGTCGACCTCAAGGCCGATCGCCCGGCCAGCATACTGCGCGTCCATGCGGCCTATGCGGAGGCTGGCGCGCCGCCTGAAACCGCTGCAGAGCTGTTCGAGGAATTGAAGCAGATGCAGGGCTGGCTCGGTCTCGAACGCATGGAAGTGACCCCGGCCGGCGATTTGGGTCCGGCGCTGGCCGACATCGCCATGTCGTAAGCTCGCGTTGACACCGCCGCCCGCAAAAGCCTAAATCCGGTTCAGATGGTCTCTTGCCCGCAACGGCAAGAGCTAAGAGGGAATGCGGTGCGGGGCAAAATCCCAAATCCGCGGCTGTCCCCGCAACTGTAAGCGAAGAGCCAAGGCCGAAAGCCACTGGGGAGTTCCCGGGAAGGCGGCTACCAAGGCGATGACCCGCGAGCCAGGAGACCTGCCGTCTGCGACTTTAGAATCCGATCGCCCGGCGGGTTTCCGGGCAAGGAGCCCGATCTTGGACCACGACAGCAGTTTTTCGGCTGGCACAGCGGATATCTCGTCCGGCCATGATGATGCCTTGGCCGGCGTCACCATCATCGTCTGCGCCTCCTGCCGCGATGAGACCGGCGCCGACGCTCATCCCCGCGCCGGCGAATTGCTGGCGGACGACACGCGCCGCGCCGCATCTGGCGACGACATCCGCATCCGCAGCGTCGAATGCCTCGGCAATTGCAAGCGGCGCCTCAGCGCCGCCATCCTGCGCGACGGCTGCTGGAGCTATGTCTTCGGCGACCTGACCACGACCGGCGGCGCCGACCTCGTGACAGGCGCCAAGCTCTTCGCCACCTCGAAGGACGGCCTGATTCCATGGCGCGGCCGCCCCGATAGCCTGAAGCGTGGCCTCGTTGCCCGCATCCCTCCCCTCGACCTGTTGAAGGACTGATCATGACTGCTTCCGTCTCGCGCGTTCCCTGCACCGTCGTCACCGGCTTCCTCGGCGCCGGCAAGACGACGCTGGTCCGCCATCTCCTGGAAAACGCCGGCGGCAAACGCATTGCCATCATCGTCAACGAATTCGGCGACATCGGCATCGACGGCGAGATTTTGAAGGGCTGCGGCATCGACACCTGCCCGGAGGAAAACATCGTCGAACTGGCCAATGGCTGCATCTGCTGCACCGTCGCCGACGATTTCGTGCCGGCGCTCGACAAGATCCTCGCGCTGACGCCGAGGGTCGACCACATCCTGATCGAAACCTCGGGCCTGGCGCTGCCCAAGCCGCTGGTCCAGGCCTTCCAGTGGCCGAGCGTGAAGAGCCGCGTCACAGTCGATGGCGTCATCGCCGTGGTCGACGGCCCGGCGCTGGCCGAAGGCCGCGTCGCCAACGACATGGACGCCTTGCAGGCGCAGCGCGCCGGGGACGAGACGCTCGACCATGACGATCCGGTGGAAGAAGTGTTCGAGGATCAGATCGCCTGCGCCGACCTGATCATCCTGTCGAAGAGCGACCTGATGGACGCCGCCGGCACCGCCCGCGCCAACGCCATCATCAACGAACATTCCGCCCGCGCGGTGAAGATCGTGCCGACGTCGCATGGCAAGGTCGATCCCTCCGTGCTACTCGGGCTCGGTCTCGCCGTCGAGGACGACATCGAAAACCGCAAGTCCCACCATGACGGCGCATTCGACCATGAGCATGACGACTTCGACACCTTCATCGTCGACATTGCCTCGATCGCCAATCCGGACGAGTTGGCAAAGCGCGTCGCCACCGTCGCCGAAGAAGAGAACGTGCTGCGCGTAAAAGGCTTCGTCGAGGTCGGCGGCAAGCCCATGCGGCTCTTGCTGCAGGCCGTCGGGCCGCGCGTCAATCATTACTATGACCGCGCCTGGACCGCGCAGGACGACCGCCGCTCGCGTCTCGTCGTCATCGGCCTGAAGGGGCTGAACCGCCCGGCGATCGAGCGTATACTCGCCGGCTGATCTCGGACACGGGTTGCGATGCACATCCTCACCACGACATCCGCCTCGCTCGACGACCTCGCCGAGCCGGTCGATCTGCGGCAGACGCCGGCGGATATCGTGGCCCTGTCCTTCACCGACAGCGACCTCGCCGGACTGGCGGCAGCCTGGAAGGCCGATGCCGGCCGCCTGCCCTCGATGCGGCTGGCTGCCCTGCGTGACCTGCGCCATCCCATGTCCGTCGACCTCTGGGTCGACAGCGTCACCCGCCACGCCAAGGTCATCCTCGTGCGCCTCCTCGGCGGCTACGACTGGTGGCGCTACGGCTGCGACCAGCTTGCCTCGACCGCTCGCGCACACGGCATAAAGCTGGCGCTGCTGCCCGGCGAATGCCGCGACGAGGATCTGCGCCTGATCGAAGCCTCGACGCTGCCGCGCCAGGAGCTCGATGGCCTGCTCGACTATTTCCGCGAGGGCGGCCCGGCGAATATGAGCGCGCTGGTGCGGAGGCTGGCGCGACTGGCTGGATCGGATGCGGACGTAGCAGAGCCGGTTCCAGTGCCGAAAGCCGGGTTTTATGAGCCAGGACTTGGGGTCGTTGGTGATCCTTCACACCCCCCTCTGTCCTGCCGGACATCTCCCCCGCAAGGGGGGAGATCGGACTTCATCAAAGCCGGCTCTTTTCCCGTTTCATTAGAAGCTGACGCGTCCGCAACCTCGACAATTGGCGAAATCTCCAATGACAGCGCAATCTCCCCCCTTGCGGGGGAGATGTCCGGCAGGACAGAGGGGGGTGTGAAGGAACTCGACGCTGACAACGTCAACGCTCCTATCATCCCCATCCTGTTCTATCGCTCGATGCTATTGGCCGCCGATGTCGCGCCCATCGATGCGCTTTTCGAAGCGCTCCGCCAGCGCGGCATCAAGCCGGTTCCCATCTTCGTCTCCAGCCTCAAGGACCCCGCATCCCTGGCCTTCGTGGAAACAGCACTCGCCTCGCTGAAACCCGCCGCCATCATCACCGCGACCGCTTTCGCGTCCGGCGCCGAACCCGGCAATGAGACCCTGTTCGACCGCGCCGGCATGCCGGTCTTCCAGGTCATCGTCGCCACCACCCGCCACGATGTCTGGGAGACCAACCAGCGCGGCCTGGCGCCCGCCGACCTTGCCATGCATGTCGTGCTGCCCGAACTCGACGGCCGCATCCTGGCCGGCGCCATTTCCTTTAAGGGTGAGAGCGAGACCGATCCAGCACTTGGCCACCGCGCCTTTGCCAACCGGCCGGAACCGGATCGTGTGGCGCAAGTGGCTGACCGCGTCGCGGCCTTTATCAAGTTGCAAGAGACGCCCCGCGCCGAGCGCAAGCTAGCCATCCTGATCCCGGATTATCCGAGCGCGCCCGGCCGCACCGGCTACGCCGTGGGTTTGGATGTCCCGTCCAGCGTGCTGGCCATGCTGCAGGACCTCAGCGAACAGGGCTATGTCGTTGAGGGGATTCCGCAAACGCCGCGTGAGTTGCTGGCGCGACTGGGCCAGGGCGGGCATGGCTTGGCCTTGAGGGATTATGTGGAGTTCTCGAAGGCACTGCCGTCTGCAGCAATTGCTGCCGTAGATGCAGCTTGGAAGGCTGAATATGAGATAGGTTTGTGCGAGGCACCCCCCTCTGTCCTGCCGGACATCTCCCCCGCAAGGAGGGAGATCGGCAGTTCCGCCATCGGCGCTCATTCTGCGACGTTCGTAGCTGGCGAAAGCGGCAATGAGAGCTCAATCTCCCCCCTTGCGGGGGAGATGTCCGGCAGGACAGAGGGGGGTGCTCAAGCGCCAACCGCCGCCCACTTCCCCTTCCGCGCCGCCACCTTCGGCAACATCACCGTAGCCCTCGCCCCAGACCGCGGCCGCTCCGTCGACCGCCGCGCCGACTACCACGACCCGACGCTGCCGCCGCGCCATGCGCTGATCGCCTTCGGCCTGTGGCTGCGCAAGTCGCTCGGCGTCCACGCGCTTGTCCATGTCGGCGCGCATGGCACGCTGGAGTGGCTGCCGGGCAAGACCGTTGCGCTTTCGGAGAACTGCTTTCCCGAGATCGTCACCGGCGCCTTGCCCGTCATCTATCCCTTCATCGTCTCCAACCCAGGCGAAGCGGCGCAGGCCAAGCGCCGCATCGCCGCCGTCACCCTTGGCCATCTGCCGCCGCCGCTGACCGGCGCCGGGCTCGACGAAAACCAACACAAGCTCGAGCGGCTGGTCGATGAATATGCCCAGGCCGACGGACTCGACCGTCGCCGCCGCGACCGGTTGGCAGAGCTGATCGTCGACACCGCGCAAAAGACCGGTCTCGCCTCCGAAGCCGGCGTCGCCACGACCGACGCACCCGACGAAGCGTTGCGCCGCATCGACGCCTGGCTCTGTGACCTCAAGGATTTTGCCATCAAGGACGGGCTGCATATCTACGGCCGCGCTCCGGAGGATGAGCCCGACGCCATGCGGCGACAAAGTGCTGAAGCCGAGAAAGCGGCGCTGCTCGCGGCGCTCGATGGCCGCCACGTCAAGGCCGGCCCGGCCGGCGCGCCCGCGCGGGGTCGCTCGGACGTTCTGCCCACCGGCCGCAACCTGTTCACCTCGGACCCGCGCACCATACCGACGCCGACCGCCTACGATCTGGGCAAGGCAGCGGCGGAGGAAGTCGTGCGCGGCTACATGCAGTCGCATGGCGACTGGCCGCGCTCGCTGGTCATCGATCTCTGGGGCTCGGCATCGCTGCGCACCGGCGGCGAGGAGATCGCGCAAGGCCTGGCGCTGATGGGCTGCCGACCGCAATGGGATTCGGCGACCGGCCGCATCACCGGCATCGAGGTGCTACCGCCGGCCGCGCTCGGCCGCCCGCGCGTCGATGTCACCTGGCGCATATCCGGCCTTTTTCGCGACATGTTCCCGACCCAGATCGCGCTGATCGATGCCGCCGCCAACGCGGTAGCCGCCCGCGACGAGGACGATACGGAAAACCCGCTCGCGGCCAAAACCCGTGCCGATGGCAAGCTCAGCCCGCGCATCTTCGGCACCTCGCCCGGCACCTATGGCGCCGGCGTCGAGGATATCTTGTCCTCCGGCAACTGGGCCGCGCGCGAAGAAATCGGCCGCGCCTATCTCGACGCCACCTCGCACGCCTATGGCGGCGCAGAAGGAGAAGGCATCTCGGCGCCCGGCGCCTTCGAAGGCCGCATCGCCGAAGCCGATCTTCTCGTCCACACCGGCGACGACCCCGCCCGCGACATCCTCGAGGGCTCCGCCGACGTCGCCTTCATCGGCGGCTTTTCGGCCGCCTTGGCAACGCTCGGCAGGAATGCCGACGTCATCGTGCTCGACACCACGGACCCGCAAAAGCCGAAGCCGCGCTCGGTCAGCGAAGCCGTATCGCGGGTGGTGCGCGCCCGCGCCGTCAATCCTCGCTTCATAACGGGACAAATGCGCCACGGCCCGCGTGGCGCCTCCGAATTTGCCGAAACCGTCGACCGGCTGGTCGGCTTCGCCGAAACCACGCATGCCATATCGGGCACGCTGATCGAGGCGGTTCATGACGCCTATCTCGGCGATCCACTGGTCCGCGCCTTCATCCTGCGCGAGAACCCCGCCGCTGCCAAAGTCATCGCCGAGCGCTTCCTGTCGGCGCGACGGCGTGGCCTCTGGCATCCCCTGCGCAATTCCATCGACGACGACTTGACGGCCATGATTGCCGAGGCCGAGGCGCTTGGGGTGGCGGCATGAACGCCTTCTCGCGCCGCGGCGCCTGCCCGGCTTTGTCGGCGCCAATGCAAACCGGCGACGGGCTTTTGGTGCGGCTCAACCCGGTCGCTGGAGGCCCATC
This sequence comes from Mesorhizobium sp. M0618, assembly GCF_040320765.1. NCBI lineage: Bacteria > Pseudomonadati > Pseudomonadota > Alphaproteobacteria > Hyphomicrobiales > Phyllobacteriaceae > Mesorhizobium > Mesorhizobium sp. M0618. The sequence goes on from NZ_JAMYQH010000006.1 coordinate 40,128, forward strand.
TTCTGGAGGATTGTCGCCGAAGCTTTTGATCGGGTTAGCCGAATCCGCCTTGCGGCACGGTAACGGCATCATGGAAGTCACCGCGCGCGGCAGTTTACAGATACGTGGGCTGACGGGGGAAAGCGCGGCGCTGCTGGGGACGGAGGTCGATGCGCTTGATATCGCGGTGCGCACCGGCGTGCCGGTCGAGACCGGGCCGCTGGCCGGCATCGACCCGCAAGAGATTGCCGATCCCCGGCCGCTGGCGGAGCGGATCAGGGCGGCAATTGAAGAGGCTGGGCTGACGCAACGGCTCGGGCCGAAGGTTTCGGTGATTGTCGATGGTGGCGGGCAGCTTGGGTTGGATGCGGTCACGGCCGATGTGAGGCTGAAGGCGGTGCGGGCCAGCGCTGGCGTGCTGTGGGCTGTGTCTGTTTCAGGTGACGGCCAAAGCGCGAGGCCGCTTGCGACGGTCGATGACGATCTAGCGCGCGATATTGCCGTTGCGGTGCTCAGGATGATTGCCGAGAAGAGTCGGGAGGCCCATGCGAGGGATTTGACGGAGCGCCAATTGGTCTCTCTCGCAGGTTGGCACTCCGTCACACCCCCCTCTGTCCTGCCGGACATCTCCCCCGCAAGGGGGGAGATTGAGCCGTCATCGGCGCTTTCGCCAATTGCCGACGTCACGCCCACCGCCGAGGTGGCAGGACGAGTGCCGGCGCTGGAACTGCCGATCTCCCCCCTTGCGGGGGAGATGTCCGGCAGGACAGAGGGGGGTGTGCAGGATCGCCGACCCATCGGTCTTTTCCCTTTGAGCGGCCACGCCATGGCCCTCGGCATCGCCCTCCCCTACGGCAGCATGCCGGCCGACAAACTCATCGCCCTCGCTCAACACGCCCTCACCCTCGGCACGTCAGAAATCCGCCTAGCCCCAGGCCGCGTCTTGCTTTTCCTAGGTCAGCCACCGGCCGCCAACTCATCGCTCCAACACACCGCCACCGCCCTCGGCTTCGTCACCGCCCCCACCGACCCGCGCACGCGCATAGCCGCTTGCCCCGGCACACCAGCCTGCGCCTCCGGCCGCATCGCCACGCGCGACATTGCCGAGACGATTGCCGCTGAAACTGCCGACATCCCAGACCTCACCCTGCACATTTCCGGATGCGCCAAGGGCTGCGCCCACCCCGGCCCGGCGGCCCTGACGATAGTCGGCGGCGAAAACGGAGCCGGACTTGTCGTGAACGCGACGGCAAAGGCCCTTCCTGCGGGCTACAGGCCGGGCTATGACGCCGCGCGCGGCATCAGCCACGTCGCGGCAATGATCCGCAGCACACGATATCAAGGCGAAACCGCCGCCGCTTGCCTGGCAAGGCTCGGACCGGCCGGTGTCGCCGAGGCTTACCGACAGGCCCAAACTGAAAAACGGAAATGAGCATGGCCGCCTACGACTATATCCATGACGGCACGGCGATCTACGAGCGCTCCTTCGCCATTATCCGCGCCGAGGCCGATCTGTCGCGCTTCTCCGAGGCCGAGGCCGATGTCGCCATCCGCATGATCCATGCCTGCGGCCAGGTCGAAGCTTCAAGTCATTTTGTGTTCTCCACGGATTTGGTTGCCGCTGCCCGCACCGCTTTGGCGGCGGGCGCGCCGATTTTCTGCGACGCGGAAATGGTCTCGCATGGCGTCACTCGCGCCAGGCTGCCGGCCGGCAACGAGGTGATCTGCACCTTGCGCGATCCGCGCACGCACGACATCGCTGGGCAAATCGGCAACACCCGTTCGGCCGCCGCGATCGACCTTTGGGGCGAACGCTTGGCGGGGTCGGTGGTCGCCATCGGCAATGCGCCGACCGCGCTGTTCTATCTATTGGAAAAACTGCGCGACGGCGCGCCGAAGCCTGCGGCCATCATCGGCATGCCGGTCGGCTTCGTCGGCGCTGCCGAATCGAAGGACGCGCTGGCCGAGAATTCCTATGGCGTTCCCTACGCCATCGTGCGCGGACGGCTCGGCGGCAGCGCCATGACCGCCGCAGCGCTCAATTCACTGGCGAGGCCCGGCCTGTGAGCGCCCTTCTCAAAGGCCGTCTCGTCGGCGTCGGCACCGGTCCCGGCGACCCCGAACTGCTGACCCTGAAAGCCGCGCGCGCCTTGGCGGAAGCCGATGTCGTGGCCTATTTCGCCAAGCGCGGCAACAACAGCAACGCGCGCGCCATTGTCGAAGCGCGGTTCCGGCCCGAAATGACGGAATTGCCGCTGCTCTATCCCGTCACCACCGAAATCGACAAGGATCACGACGACTACCGGTCGCAGATCACGGCTTTCTATGAGGAGTCGGCCGAGAGGGTCGCCGAGCACCTCGAAGCCGGCAGGATGGTTGCCGTGCTGTCCGAGGGCGACCCGCTTTTCTACGGCTCCTACATGCATCTGCATGTGCGGCTCGCCCATCGCTTCCCGACCGAAGTCATTCCCGGAATCACCGCCATGTCCGGCTGCTGGTCGCAGACTGGTGTTCCTATCGTCCAAGGCGACGATGTGCTGACGGTGCTGCCCGGCACGATGAGCGAGTTCGAGCTGACGCGCCGGCTGGCTGACACCGATGCCGCCGTCATCATGAAGGTCGGCCGTAACCTGCCCAAGATCAGGCGGGCGCTGGAGGCTACGGCCAAGCTGTCGCGCGCCGTCTATGTCGAGCGCGGCACCATGGCCGGCAGCGTGTCGATGAAGCTGGCCGACAAGCCGGACGACAAGGCGCCCTATTTCGCCATCGTGCTGGTCGCCGGCTGGTCCGGCCGCCCCGGCGCCGTGGGAGCGCAAGTATGAGCGGCCGTCTCACTGTCATCGGCCTTGGGCCCGGCAATGCCGATCAAGTCACTCCGGAAGCCAGCCGCGCCGTCGCCGAGGCCAGATTCTTTTACGGCTACAAACCCTATCTCGACCGGCTGGAACTGCGCCAGGACCAGACCCGCGTCGCTTCCGACAATCGCGAGGAACTCGCCCGCTCCAAGGACGCACTGGTCAAAGCCGCCGAGGGCCACGACGTCGCGGTGGTTTCCGGTGGCGATCCCGGCGTGTTCGCGATGGCGGCGGCCGTCTGCGAGGCGATGGAGGCCGGACCGGCCGAATGGCGCGCGGTCGATGTCGCTGTGGTGCCCGGCATCACCGCCATGCTGGCGGTCGCCGCCCGCATCGGCGCGCCGCTTGGCCATGATTTCTGCGCCATCTCGCTGTCCGACAATCTCAAGCCGTGGGAGCTGATCGAATTGCGTCTGCTGGCGGCGGCCGGCGCCGGCTTCGTCATCGCGCTCTACAACCCGATCAGCAAGGCACGCCCCTGGCAGCTCGGCCGCGCCTTCGAATGCCTCACCGCGATCCTGCCAGGCACCACGCCAGTGATTTTCGGCCGCGCCGCCGGCCGCCCGGACGAGCGCATCGAGGTCTACCTGCTGGCAGACGTCGACGCGCAAAAGGCCGACATGGCGACCTGCATCATCATCGGCTCGCCGGAAACCCGCATCATCAAGCGCGCTGAGAAGCCGGCGCTGGTTTACACGCCGCGTTCGTCCACGGGACGGACAAAATGATCGATCATCGCGGCGAGTTGTTCGACGGTTTCAGCCGAAGCAACATCCGGCAAAGCCGGCCTGCGGATCATGACCAGCTCAATCCCAAGCGCCCGCGCCGCAACGATCTTGCCATAAGTCGCCGCGCCGCCGCTGTTCTTGGACACGATGACATCGATGCGATACTTTTCGAGCAGCGCGCGTTCCTCCGCCTCACGAAACGGGCCACGGGCCAGAAGATAGCTCGCATCCGGCACGGCAAGCTTGGGCTCGATCGCGTCGACGCTGCGGACGAGATAATGATGCTGGGGCGCAGCTTCGAAAGCAGCGACCTCTTGCCGGCCCAGCGCCAGGAAAACACGGCGCGGCGCCGGTCCAAGCGCTCGCGCGGCATCGCCGGATGTATTGACCTCAGTCCAGCGGTCGCCTTCGACAGGCTCCCAGCCGGGGCGTCGCAGGGCAAGGATCGGCAAACTGGCAATGCGCGCCGCTTGCGCGGCATTGGCGGAGATTTGCACCGCATAGGGATGCGTGGCGTCGATCAGCAGGTCGGTGCCCGTCTCCCGCAGATAGGCGGCCAGCCCATCGGCACCGCCAAAGCCTCCGCTTCGCACCGGCACGCCTTGCGCGACCGGGCTTTCAGTGCGGCCAGCCAGCGACAGCGTGACCGAGGCTCGCGCCGCCAGTTTTCCGGCCAGTTGCCGGGCTTCGGTGGTGCCGCCGAGGATCAGAATGCGGTGGGTCATCATGCCTGCTAGGGGTCAATCGAGCGCCGCCTGGCTCACAATCGTCGGCATCGGCGAGGACGGTTTAGCGGGTCTCGGCGACGAGGCCAAGCAGCGGATTGCCCAGGCGGAGATCATCTTGGGCGGCAAGCGGCACCTGGCGCTGGTCGCCTCCTTCGCCAAGGGTGAGGCTCGCACCTGGCCGGTTCCGTTCGATGCTGAGATGCGAGACGTACTCGCCCTTGTAGGCAGGAACGTCTGCGTGCTCGCTTCCGGCGATCCGTTCTTCCACGGCGTCGGCGCCACCCTCGCCCGCAAGGTCAAGCCGCAGGAGATGCATGTCATCCCCGCACCGTCGGCCGTTTCGCTGGCGGCCGCGCGCCTTGGCTGGGCGCTGCAGGACATCGAGACCGTCTCGCTGCACGGCCGGCCGCTCGATCTGATCCGGCCGCTGCTGCAGCCAGGCGCGCGCATTTTGGCACTGACGTCGGATAGCGATGCGCCGGCGGCAATAGCGCGCCTGCTCACCGAACTCGACTTCGGCGCCTCACGACTGACGATCCTGGAGGCGTTGGGAGGGCCAAGCGAGAGCCAGCGCTCGACCCGCGCCGATGCCTTCGATCTCGAAAACATCCATCCGCTCAACGTGTTGGCGGTCGAAATTGACTCGGGTCCGGATGCGCGCGTCCTGCCGCTCACATCAGGCCTTGCCGATCATCTGTTCGACCATGACGGCCAGATCACCAAACGCGAGATCCGCGCCGTCACCCTGTCGGCGCTGGCGCCGCGGCGCGGCGAATTGCTGTGGGACATCGGCGCCGGCTCCGGTTCTATCGGCATCGAATGGATGCTGGCCCATCCTTCGATGCGCACCATAGCCATCGAGGCCGATCCGATCCGCGCCGCCCGCATTGGCCGCAACGCGGCCGCCTGCGGCGTTCCCGGCCTTGTCGTGGTGGAAGGCAGCGCCCCCAAGGCGCTTGCCAGGCTGGATACGCCGGACGCGATCTTCATCGGCGGCGGCGGCAGCGATGCCGGTGTCTTGAACGCTGCCATCAAAGCGCTGCGCACTGGCGGCCGTCTTGTGGCCAATGCGGTGACGCTGGAGATGGAAGCCTTGCTTCTCGCCCGCCATGTCTCGCTTGGCGGCGATCTCACCCGCATCGCCATCTCTCGCGCGTCGCCGGTCGGCGCGATGCAGGCATGGCGGCCAGCCATGCCAGTCACGCAATGGAGCTGGGTGAAGCCATGATGGTCGCGGGTATTGGCAGCCGAAAAGGGGTGAGCGTCGAGGACGTGCTTGCGGCGGTCGAAACCGCTGTAGAAGCGCATGGGCTTGCGATGACGGCGCTTTCGGCACTGGCGACGACCGAGTTCAAGAAGGATGAAGAAGCGATCTCTGCCGCTGGCCGCGTGCTGAATCTTCCGGTCATCGTCGTCGATGATGCAGCACTTCAGGCCGTCTCGTCGGACACGCTCAGCCATTCCGAGCTCTCGCAAGAACTCGCCGGCACCCCATCGGTTTCCGAGGCATCCGCCCTTGCCGTCGCCGGCAAAGGCGCCAGACTGCTCGGGCCCCGTACGGTGCTCGGCCCGGTCACTTGCGCCATCGCCATCAGCGGAGATGCGCCATGACCGTCCATTTCATCGGCGCCGGCCCGGGTGCCGCCGACCTCATCACGTTACGCGGCGCGAGGCTGCTGGCAAGCTGCCCGGTCTGCCTCCATGCCGGCTCGATCGTAGCGCCCGAATTGTTGCAGCACTGCGCGCCGGGAACAAGACTGATCGACACCGCACCTATGTCGCTCGACGAGATCGAGGCCGAGTATGTCGCGGCGCACAAGGTTGGCCACGATGTCGCCCGCCTGCATTCCGGCGACCTGTCTGTATGGAGCGCCGTGGCCGAGCAGATCCGCCGGTTGGAAAGGCATGGCATTCCCTACACGCTGACGCCCGGCGTCCCCTCCTTCGCCGCTGCTGCCGCCGCATTGCGCCGCGAACTGACCATTCCCGAGATCGCGCAAAGCCTGGTGCTGACCCGCATTTCCGGGCGCGCATCGAAAATGCCGCCCGGCGAAACGCTCGCCGGCTTCGGCCGCACCGGCGCCACGCTCGCTATTCATCTTGCCATCCACGCCATCGATCGCGTCGTCGCCGAGTTGACCCCACACTATGGCGGCGATTGCCCGGTGGCGATCGTCTTCCGCGCCTCCTGGCCGGACGAACGCGTGCTGACCGGCACGCTGGCGACCATCGAAGCGTTGCTGGCCGCCGATCCGATGGAGCGCACGGCGATCATCTTTGTCGGCCGCTCGCTGGCGGCGGAAGGTTTTGGCGAGAGTTCATTGTACGACGCCCACTATCAGCGGCGTTTTCGCGGACGGGACGGATTGTGAGCGGCAGCACCAAAAAAACCGGCGAAAACGCCACGCTCGAAAAAGCCTTGTCCCGGCTGAATTTCAAGCCGCGACGGCTGGAACCGGGCCATGTCTGGCTGGCCGGCGCGGGTCCCGGCGACCCTGGCTGCCTGACCCTGGAAGTGCTGGCTGCGTTGGCCGAGGCGGACGCCTTGGTCTACGACGCGCTGGTCTCTCCCGATGTCGTCGCCGTTGCCGAAAGCGCAGAGCTGTTCTTTGCCGGCAAGCGCGGCGGAAAACCGTCGATGAAACAGGACGATATCACCGCTTTGCTGGTGCGGCTGGCGCGCGACGGCCGCCGCGTCGTCAGGCTGAAGGGCGGCGACCCCTATATTTTCGGCCGCGGCGGCGAAGAAGCTTTGGCGCTGGTGCGCGAAAACATTCCGTTCCGCGTCCTTCCCGGCCTGACATCGGGCCTCAGCGCACTGGCCACCACCGGCATCCCGGCCACCATGCGCGGCATCAACAAGGCGGTGATCCTGGCCACCGGCCATGCCGCCGGCACCGATGACGATATCGACTGGGCGGCGATCGCCCGCACCGGCCAGCCTGTCGTCGTCTATATGGGCATGGCCAATCTGCCGCTGATATCAGCCGCACTGCTCGATGGCGGGCTGGCGCCGTCGACGCCGGCGGCGGTGATCGTCGCCGCGACGACGCCGCAGGAGCGGACCGTCGTCGCAACGCTCGCCACCATTGCCGAGCAAGCGGCCGCCGCCGGTCTTGCCTCGCCGGCGCTGATCGTCGTCGGCGGCATCGTTGCAATGCGCGCGGCACTGGCAGGGCAAGCATGACGGCCCGCGCCATCATCATCGGCGCGCCGCGCTCCGGCTCGGGCAAGACCAGCGTCACCATCGGCATCCTGCGCGCGCTAACCCGGCGAGGGCTGAAGGTGCGGGGCGCCAAATCCGGCCCAGATTATATCGACCCCGGCTTCCACACCGCCGCCACGGGCCTGTCTGGCGTCAACCTCGACAGTTGGGCAATGCCGCCCTCGCTGCTCAACGCGCTCGCCGCGCAGGCCGCCGACGACACCGATTTTGTCATCCTCGAAAGCGCCATGGGGCTGTTCGACGGCATTCCGGCCTCGCCGGGCCGCACCGGTTCGGCGGCCGATCTGGCGCGGCTCTACGGCCTGCCCGTGCTGCTGGTGCTCGACGTTTCCGGCCAGTCGACCACCGCAGCAGCCGTCGCCAAGGGTTTTGCCACCTATGATCCGGATGTGCGCATGGCCGGCGTCGTGCTCAACCGGCTGGGCAGTGAGCGCCACCGCAAGCTGTGCAGCGAGGCCATCGAGGCGATCGGCCTGCCGGTCGTCGGCGCCATCCTGCGCGATCCCACGCTCAATTTGCCCGAGCGCCACCTCGGCCTCGTCCAGGCCGGCGAGTATGACGACCTGATGACGCATCTCGACCGGCTGGCCGACATGGCGGAAAAGTCGCTCGACCTCGATGCGATCATGGCCCTGGCGACACCCCTCACCCCGGCACATGGCGGCTTCGACGACGCGCTGGCGCCGCCCGGCCAGCGCATCGCACTGGCCGAGGATGCCGCCTTCACCTTCCTCTATCCACATGTCGCCGCCTACTGGCGCAAGGCGGGTGCCGAAATCGTCCCGTTCTCGCCGCTCGCCAACGAAGCGCCCGACGAGACCTGCGATGTTTGCTGGCTGCCCGGCGGCTATCCCGAGCTTCACGCCGGCCGCCTCGCCGCCGCCGCGACTTTCCGCGCCGGGATGACCCGTTTCGCCGCGACAAAGCCCATCCATGGCGAGTGCGGTGGCTTCATGGTGCTGGGCGGAGCGCTGGAGGACGCGTCAGGCGAAACGCATGCCATGCTCGGCCTGCTCGGCCATTCCACCAGCTTCGCCAAACGCAAGATGAATCTCGGTTATCGCGAGGCTCGGTTGCGCGCCGATTGCCCGCTGGGCTCACAAGGCGCGCTGATCCGAGGCCACGAATTCCACTATGCGCAGATGACGGCCACCGGCAATGACGAGCCGCTGGCCGACCTCGCCGACGGGCAGGGCAACCCGATCGGCGCCTCGGGCTACCGGCGCGGCCATGTCAGCGGCACCTTCTTCCATGCGATTGCGAGGGGCTAAAGCATGAAGTTCAAGAATCTGGCTCTTTCACCGCGGCAGGTCGTCGACGACATCGCGCTTTGCCTGGTCTTCTTCACCAGTCTGCCGCTGCCCGTCTTCGATTTTCGCGGCCGCAGTCTTGCCGCCGCGATCTGGGCAGCCCCCATTGCCGGACTTGTCGTCGGCCTGATCGGCGCCATCGTCTTCGCCACGGCGGAACGGTTTGGCCTGGCCATGGGGCCAGCGGCCGCACTTGCGCTTGTGGCAACCGTGCTCACCACCGGCTGCCTGCATGAGGACGGGCTATCCGACGTCGCCGACGGCTTTGGCGGCGGCAAATCACGCGGCCGCAAACTCGAGATCATGCGCGACAGCCGCATCGGCGCCTATGGTGCGGCGGCGCTGGGCCTGTCGCTGCTGATCCGCTGGAGCGCGCTGTCGGAACTCGTCGACCCTACACAGGCCCTGTTCGCCCTCCTGGCCGCGCACGCGGCCTCGCGCGGCCTGCTTGGCGCTTTCATGCATCTGCTGCCTCCAGCGCGCGTCGACGGCCTCTCGGCCGATGCCGGCACCGTCTCGCAGGAAACCGCCATGGCCGGCGCCGTGCTCGGCGCGATCCCGCTGCTCCTGCTCGGATTGGGCGGCGCCGTCTTCGCGCTGATCCTGCTTGGCCTGCTGTTTGCCGCTTTCCGCGCCCTTTGCCTCAACCAGATCGATGGCCAGACCGGCGACACGATCGGAGCCTTGCAGCAGGCAAGCGAGATCGCGGTGCTGCTCGTCGCTTCCGTAGCGCTTTCCTGATCCTTGGCCTGATCCCTTGGCCTGATTCCTTTTCGGAGACTTTGCCCCCATGCCCTTCAAATCGCTTAGTGAATTGCGCGCCGCCTGCCTCGACCTGCCGGCCGGCAGCGATGCCGCGGCCAATGCGGTCGTCCGCCGCCAAGACACGCTGACCAAGCCGCAAGGCAGCCTTGGCCGGCTGGAGACGATCGCCGCGTGGTTGGCACGCTGGCAGGGCCGCGACATGCCAAAACTCGACCGCGTCAAGGTTTTCGTCTTCGCCGGCAACCATGGCGTCACCGCGCAAGGCGTTTCGGCCTATCCTTCGGAGGTCACCGTGCAGATGGTGGCGAATTTCGCCGGCGGCGGTGCCGCCATCAACCAGCTTGCCCGCATGGCCGGCGCCGAACTCGACGTCATTCCGCTCGATCTCGACCATCCCACCGGCGATTTCACCCAAGTGCCGGCGATGGACGAGAAGTCGTTCCTCGCCGCCGTGTCGGCCGGCTACGACGCGGTGACAAAAGACCTCGACCTCGTCTGCTTCGGCGAAATGGGCATCGGCAACACCACGCCTGCAGCCGCCATTTCAGCCGCCTTGTTCGGCGGCGGTGCTGAAAAATGGACCGGGCGCGGCACCGGTGTCGACGACGCCGGCCTCAAGCGCAAGGTGGTCGCCATCGAAGCCGGCCTGGAGCGCCACGCCGCCGCCCTTGCCGATCCGCTTGCTATCGCTGCCACGCTCGGCGGCCGCGAACTCGCCGCCATCTTCGGCGCCACGCTGGCCGCCCGCCATGTGGGCATACCCGTGCTGCTCGACGGCTTCGTCTGCACCGCCGCCGCGGCCCCGCTGGCCAGACTGCACCCGACCGGCCTCGCCCACACAATTGCCGCGCACGTTTCGGCAGAATCCGGCCACCGTGGCCTGCTCGAAGCCCTCGGCCTGCCGCCGCTGCTCGATCTCGGCATGCGGCTCGGCGAAGGCTCCGGCGCGTGCCTCGCCGTCAACATCGTCCGCTCGGCGCTGGAATGCCATGCCCGCATGGCAAGTTTTGCAGAAGCGGGTGTTTCGGAGAAGTAGGTATCCAACCCCCGTATCGACCGACAAAGAAGCCGTTGTTACGACAAAGGAAGCATCTTCCGGCATCGGCGATTCTCAACCGGGGAAAAGAGCATTGCTTTTCGATTCGGCCGGTTTCTGAGCCGCATTTTTCAACGCGGCTGAATCGCCACGAGATCCGGATAGCGGTTGAAGAATCACGGCCAGACGCATGCTCGAGACGCGTCAAACGCGTCTCGTTTTCAGGGTCTTTCCACCAACTCTTCTAGAAATTTGGTGGGTGCGCACAGGATTGAACTGTGGACCCGCTGATTAAGAGTCAGCTGCTCTACCAACTGAGCTACGCACCCACTCGGCCGGCAAAAACCGGCGTTGGCGGGCATATAGCCGCCACCATCGGTCCTGTCCAGCCCTGCCGGAATCATTTCCCGACAAATCGACCGAGCATGCGTTCAATCAGATGAACAGCTTGCCCTCCGCCACCTTGATCGCGTTGCCGCCAATGCGCGCCGAGGCCAGTTTTCCGCCTTGCACGGTCAGTTCGAGGCGGATGCGCGATGGCCGGCCCATCTCCAGCCCCTGCTCGATCCACAGCTGCGAAATGCCGTCGGTCGGCGCGTCGAAATGCATGATGGCGCCGGCAAAGGCCGCAGCCGCCGAGCCGGTCGCCGGATCCTCGTAGGAAGGCGTGCCGGGCACGATCATGCGGACATGGAAGGCGCTTTCGTGGTTCACCGTTTCGCGGCAGTAGACATAGGGACTGGCGAAGGCCCACTCGCTCTTGCGCGGCGCCAGTTCCGACCAGGCCTGGTTGTCCAGCCGGATCCGGCCCGCCGCTTCGAGATTGGCAACCGGAATGGTGACGTAGGGCACGCCCGCCGACCAGAACGCGACGCGGTGATTCTCGAAGCCGATCTCGTGCGGCGTCAACCCAAGCGCCGCACAGATCGCCTCCGGATCGGCCTCGAGCTTCAGCGGCTCCGGCAGCTTCGCCAGGTCGAACTCGGCAAAGGTGTTGCCGTCATGCTTGCTGACGGCGCACCGCACCGGGCCGATGTTTTCTTCCAGCACGAAGATGCCGGCGCCGCCCTCTTCCGCCAGTTCGGCCAGCGCGATCGCCGCACCCACCGTCGGATGGCCGGCGAACGGCATTTCATAGTCGGGCGTGAAGATGCGGATGCGATTTTTATGCTTGGGATTGTCCGGCGGCAGCACGAAAACCGATTCCGACAGGTTGAATTCGCGCGCGATGGCCTGCATCGCGGCCGTGTCCAATCCCTTGCTGTCCAGCACGACGGCCAAGGGATTGCCGGCCAGTCGCTCGGTCGTAAACACATCGTAAAGCAAGTAATTCCGGGTTTTCATTCCTGCCTCAATCCCAACATGGGCGAAATTTAATTTGATATTTGAACCAGTAAGCCTGATCTGTGCACAGATAGGGACACTACGCATTATAGGGGTCCAGCGTGGACCAGATTGTCAATCTGCCAAACACGGAATCGGATTCCGCCATCGAGACAGCGCTTGGGCTCGACCAGAGGGGGCGGCGCAAGTCGCGCCGGCGCGGCTGGCTCTATGCGCTGCTGGCGCTGATCGTGCTCGTCGCCGGGCTTGGTGCCTATCAGTGGTATGCCGGCTCGCCGGCCAGGATTGACTACACCACAGTGCCTGCCGCCAAGGCTGATCTCACCGTCGCGGTGTCGGCAACCGGCACGCTGCAGCCGCTCACCCAGGTCGACATTTCAAGCGAACTGTCCGGCATCATCCGCTCGGTCTCGGCCGAGGAGAACCAGCAGGTCAAGAAGGGTGACGTGCTGGCGACACTCGACACCGTGAAACTCGAGGTCCAGATCGAGCGCGCCGAAGCTTCGGCCAAGGCCGCCGCCGCCAATGTCGAGGACGCCACGGTTACGCTGACCGAAAACGAGAAGGCGCTGGTGCGCGCCGCCGAACTGACCAGGCGCGGCATGGCGACCGACCAGTCGCTTGAAGCAGCAACCGCCACGCGCGACCGTTCCAAGGCAGCGCTCGACAGTGCGCAAGCCAACCTCGCCATCGCCCAGGCCGACCTCAAGGCGCAGCAGACCGACCTTGCCAAGAGCACCATCTATGCGCCGATCGACGGCATCGTACTGACGCGCTCGGTCGATCCCGGCCAGACGGTTGCCTCTTCGCTCCAGGCGCCGGTGCTGTTCATCATCGCCGCCGATCTCAGGAACATGGAACTGGTGGCGGCGGTCGACGAGGCCGACATCGGCGCGGTCAAGCGCGGACAGCATGCCCGCTTCACAGTCGATGCCTTCCCCGAGCGGCCGTTCGATGCCGAGATCCGCGACATCTCCTATGCCTCCGTCACCACCGACGGCGTCGTCACCTACAATGCACGGCTCGAGGTCGACAACAACGAGTTGTTGCTGCGGCCCGGCATGACCGCCACCGTTTCGGTCGTCACCAAGCAGGCCAAGGGCGTGCTCACCGTACCTGCCACCGCCTTCCGCTATCGCCCGGCGCAGCAGGCCGCCCGCGGCTGGAGCCTGAGCGACCTGTTCACCGGCCGCATGGGGCGCCCCGGCGGCAACCGCCAGCGCCAGGCCGCCACAGTGCCCACCGACGGCTCGCGCACGCTCTACGTGCTGGAGAATGGGCGTCCGCACCCAGTCAACGTCAAGATCGGCTCCACCGACGGCGAACTGACCGAGATCATCTCTGGCCTGGATGAAGGCGCTCAAATCATCACCGCGTCGCAGCAGCGGAGCTGATGCCGTGGCTGCGGGCGCGACCCTCATCACCTTCGACAAGGTCTGGAAGAGCTACGGCCAGGGCGAGGCCAAGGTGCATGCGCTGGCCGGCGTCGATCTTGCCATCCGGCGTGGCGAATTCGTCGCCATCATGGGTCCGTCCGGCTCCGGCAAGTCGACGGCGATGAACATCATCGGCTGCCTCGACACGCCGACGGCCGGAACCTATTCTTTCATGGGCATCGACGCCGGCCGCCTCGACCGCAACCGCCGCGCCATGCTGCGCAACCTTTATGTCGGCTTCGTCTTCCAGGGCTACAATCTGCTGGCCCGCACCACGGCAGCCGAAAATGTCGAACTGCCGCTGATCTATCGCGGTGTTGCCGCGCGAGAGCGCCGAGACCTGGCCATGCAGGCCTTGGCGCAGGTCGGCCTTGTCGGCCGCGAGCACCACACGCCGGCCGAACTGTCCGGCGGCCAGCAGCAACGCGTGGCGATCGCGCGCGCCATCGTCACGCGCCCGACACTCCTCGTCGCCGACGAGCCGACCGGCAATCTCGACACCGCACGCACGCACGAGATCATGGAGCTGCTGACCCGGCTCAACACCGAGCTCGGCCTGACCGTCGCCATGGTCACGCATGAGGCCGACGTCGCCGACTATGCCGAACGAACCATCCGCTTCCTTGACGGTCATGTCGCCTCCGACACAATGAAGCTGGAGACGGCACAATGATCTGGGAAACCGTCCGCCTCTCGCTCCGCTCGATCCGCCGCAACGTGCTGCGCTCGTTCCTGACCTTGCTCGGCATCGTCATCGGCGTTGCCGCCGTCATTGCCATGCTCACCATTGGCTCGGGCACCACCGAGAAGGTCAAGGCCGATATCTCCAAGCTCGGCAGCAATCTGCTTGTCGTCCGCTCAGGCCGCCCCGCGGGTCCAGGTGGCCCTGGGGGGCTCGACCAGGTTGTGCGTCCGCTGGCCGAAAAGGATCTGACGGCGCTGGTGGCGCATCTGACTGGCGCCCGCGCGATTTCACCGGCCTCGCAAAAGCAGGTTCGGGTCATCTTCGGCACCGAGAGCCTGACCTCGGGCGTCACTGGCACCGACAGCGCCTATCTCGATGCGCGCGACTGGAAGCTGGTGTCGGGTCGCCCGTTCAGCGATTCCGAAACCCGCTCGGGCACCGGCGTGTGCCTGATCGGCGAGACCGTGCGCCAGCAGTTCTTCGGCGCCGGCGATCCCGAGGGCGAGATCATCCGCGTCAACCGCACCTCCTGCAAGATCATCGGCCTGCTCGAGCCCAAGGGCTATACCGGCTTCGGCCAGGACCAGGACAATGTCGTGCTGATGCCGCTGCATGCCTACCAGCGCCGCATCGCCGGCAACCGCGACATCGACAACATCTACATCGCCGCCGACGACCGCACGCCGACCAGCGAGTTGCAGCCCCGCGTCGAGGACATTTTGCGAGACGCGCGCCGCATCACGCCCGACCGCGAGAGCGATTTCGCCATCCGCGACATGACCCAGATCGCCGACGCCATGGCCAGCGCCACAACCACCATGACCGGCATGCTGGGCGCCGTCGCCGGCGTCAGCCTGCTGGTCGGCGGCATCGGCATCATGAACATCATGCTGGTGTCGGTCACCGAACGCACACGCGAGATCGGCATCAGGCTGGCCATCGGCGCGCATGAAAAGCACATCCTCATCCAGTTCCTGGTCGAGGCGACGGTGCTGTCGCTGCTCGGCGGCATCATCGGCATCCTGCTCGGCCTGGCACTGGCCGGCCTCGCCGCGGTGACGCTGACCATTCCCTTTGCGCCAAGCCCGGCGGTCATCCTGCTCGCCGTCGGCTTTTCCGCGCTCATCGGCATGGTGTTCGGCTTCTTCCCTGCGCTGCGCGGCGCCAGGCTCGACCCGATCGATGCGCTAAGGCACGAATAGGGCAACCCGGCCAGAACGCGGCCGGCGCTCCGACCCGGTTTTGCACAGTCTTCGACGTTTCCACCCGGCCCGCCACTGTCCCCACACTGTTCGCGATGCTAGGGCAATTGACCTTGGGTGGAGGAATAGCGGGATGAGCAAGAAGGCGCGACTGGTCCTGGCGATGGTGGTCATCGAGGCAGGTCTTGCAGGCATCTGGTGGTATCTCGCCCGCTTCGGCATGGCCAATCCCGATCGCGTCACATCGGATTTCCAGGCAGTCGTCGGCCAGACCATGGGAATGGCGATGGGCGGCTTGCTGGGCATCGGCTTCATCCTGTTCCTCGTCGCTGCCCACAACGATCGCAAGGCGGCACAGGACAAAACGCGCCCTTAATCCATGTTTCCGAAATGCCACTCGATCAGCGGCTTCATGTGCGGCGAGAGCCCATCCGGCAGGTCGGCCGCATGGCGGATGATCACCGGCCCCTGGATCTCCGGCTCGGTCTCGGTGGCGACGAAGGCTGAGATGCGCCTGGCGATCTCGTCTGCGGGCGCCGTCTCGTGATAGCGGCGGAAGATCACCGTGCCGCTGCTGGTCGACATGGCGTGGTATCGCTTGCCGCGTTCAGCACCTGACAGGTCGAGCCCAGTTTCCTCGCGCACCTCACGCATCATGTTGAAATCGACATCGACCAGCCCATCGCGAAAATCGACCGGCTCGAACGAGCCGGCAGCGAAATAGACGCGGCCGGCATTGACTGTGTGAGGACCCATGCGGATCGCCACCAGCGCATTGTCGCCGGCCACCAGCATGGCATGGGCATAGGCATGCTCGGCGCCCGAATTCTCGCGCCGCTTCCGCCACAGCATGAACGTCGAGTAATTGACCGCATGGCAGCGGCCGACGAGACGGCTGTCGCGGTAGGCAAGTTGCGACAGCAGCACCACCATGCCGTCGAACAGCGCCGGATTGGCGGCGATTTCGTGCTGCCAGTTCTCGGCGATCGCCTCTGCATTGTCCCTTGCGAAAGGGTGCGGACCGGGATCGAGCCGGACGTCGATGTCGTCGACCGGCAGGATGACGTTGCGCGGCAGGTCGAAACTCATACCGTATCAGGCCCCAATACTGCTTACCGGACAATGTCCAGCGTGATCGCCACGGGGCAATGATCCGATGCCTTCGGCCGGTCCCAGCCGGCGCGCGGAAACCGCTCGACCTCCTGGCCGGGCGGAAAAATGGTGCGCCAGGGCTGGCCGTTGCGGATGATGTCGGGAACGGCCGTTGCGTTGCTGGCGGCGAGCCCCTTCGACAACAGAATGTAGTCGAGCTGGCACAGATGCCGCTCTTCGGGTCCTCGCGTGTGGTAGAAACTCCAGCGGTTCATCTCCGGCCGCCGCTCGACGACATTTTCGCAAAAGCCGCCTGCCGTCAGCACGTTGATGCAGGACAGGGCTTCGTCGACCACCTCGAAGCGGTAGCCGTCGATCGCATCGCCGGCCACCTTCACGCGCTGGCGATAATCATTCATGTCGCCGCATAT
The DNA here is from genome assembly GCF_040320765.1 of Mesorhizobium sp. M0618. NCBI lineage: Bacteria > Pseudomonadati > Pseudomonadota > Alphaproteobacteria > Hyphomicrobiales > Phyllobacteriaceae > Mesorhizobium > Mesorhizobium sp. M0618. Next base: position 56,945 of record NZ_JAMYQH010000006.1, read on the forward strand.
CGCCCAATTCTTGTCGGCGGCATAGTCCTTGCCGAAGCGCTCCTCGATGATGCGGCGCACGGCCTGCGCCTCCGCGATGCGCACCGGCATCGTCGCCTCGCGCCCGTCAAGTCCGTTGCGCGGCGAGCCCATCGACTTGAAATGCACGAGATAGAGCGTCAGCGGCACGCCGCCCACGGTGACGTCGATCTCCAGGCAGTCGCGCCGGAAAATGCGCTCATTGGCCTGATTGCCCAGTACCTCGAGTTCCGGCGTGTGCAGCCCGAACTGCTCGTAGGTGACGTAGGCGTGGCTGGTCATGCGCACGAATTCGATCGGCTGGCCCTGCGCGGTCTCGTTGCGCATCATCACGGCAACGTCGATACCGCGCGAATCATTGCCCGATGTGGTGTATTTCTGCCGGTAGCCCTGCCCCACCATCTTGAACAAATAGCCGTATTCGAAGGCCTTCAGCGCTTCGATGTTGTCGACCTCCTGCATGCAGATGATGTCGGCCCGGGTGGCAGCGATTGCCAGCGCCGTCAGTTGGCGCGTGTCGTCGGACTGGGCGATGGCGCGGGCCTGCTCCAGGATCCTGTATTCCGCCTCGCTCTGGATATCGAACAGCGCCAGCGTTCGATCCTCGTTGAGCTGGTTGCGATAGCCGGAAAAATCGAACCTGTTCATCAGGTTCTCGACATTGAAGGTGGCAAGGCGCAGCGACATGCCATGACCTTTGCCCGCAAGTGCTTCGGAAAACAAGCGCGCAAAACCACCATCTGAGATCGATTGGTCCTGGGCGCGTTCGCGTCATGGTTGACGGAACCTTTCCGTTCATCCGCCGTTCAGATGCAAACATCCATTGTTGCCCATTCCTCGGGTGGGCGTGGGGCCTGTAACTCTTGGAGAGTGCAATGAGTTCGCTCTTTTCTTCCACGGTCAAATCGGGGCTGATAGCCCTCGGTATCCTGTCCGGCGTCACGGCACCGTCCGCCGCCGGACCGATCATGCAGCCGGATCTGTCGATACCAACCAGCACGGCGGCGCCGAATGTCACGCCGGTTCGCGACAGTTGGGCCGGCGGCAACAACCGTCAGTTCAACAACGACGATTGGAGATGGCGCCGGTCGGGCAATTGGGACGGCGGCCGTCGACACTGGCAGGGCGGCGGCGGTAACTGGAATGGTGGAGACAACTGGCGTTGGCGCCATGGTCGCCATCACTATCGCGGCGGCCGTTACTACGATGATGGCGCGAGTGCCGCGATCCTGGGCCTTGGCCTGGGGCTTGGCCTCGGCAGCATGTACAACAATTACGACTACTATGACCGGCCGGCGCCGCGCCGCTACTACCGCGCGGGACGGCTTTCGAGCGCCCATGTCCAATGGTGCTACAACCGCTACCGGTCGTACCGGGCCTACGACAACACCTTCCAGCCCTACAACGGCCCGCGCCAGCAGTGCTACTCACCCTATTGAGCTGACCTGTAGCTGAGCCGACCGACAGAATGAAAAAACGGCGCCACTTGGCGCCGTTTTTTGTTCATGGAAGCCGCTGTTTTCGAGCGCTTGTGGATTTCGCTCAGTTCTTGGCCTTGTCGACCAGCTTGTTCTTGGAAATCCAGGGCATCATCGCGCGCAGCTTGGCGCCGACTTCCTCGATCTGGTGGCTGTCATTGTTGCGGCGGATGCCTTTGAAGCGGGACATGCCGGCGCGATATTCCTGCATCCACTCCGAGGTGAATTTTCCCGTCTGAATGTCCTTCAGCACGCGCTTCATCTCGGCCTTGGTCTCGGCGGTGATGATGCGCGGACCGGAGACATATTCGCCCCATTCGGCGGTGTTCGAGATCGAGTAGTTCATGTTGGCGATGCCGCCTTCATAGATCAGGTCGACGATCAGCTTGACCTCGTGCAGGCACTCGAAATAGGCCATCTCAGGCGCGTAGCCGGCTTCCACCAGCGTCTCGAAACCGGCCCGGATCAGCTCGACCAGACCGCCGCACAGCACGACCTGCTCGCCGAACAGGTCGGTCTCGCATTCCTCGCGGAAATTGGTCTCGATGATGCCCGAACGGCCGCCGCCGACGCCGCAGGCGTAGGACAGCGCCAGGTCGAGCGCATTGCCCGAGGCATCCTGGTTGACGGCGACCAGGCACGGCACGCCGCCGCCCTTCTGGTATTCGCCGCGCACCGTGTGGCCGGGGCCCTTCGGCGCGATCATGACGACGTCGACCGTCGACTTCGGCTCGATCAGGCCGAAATGCACGTTGAGGCCGTGTGCGAAGGCGATTGCGGCACCGTCGCGGATGTTCGGCGCGATCTCGTTTTTGTAGATGTCGGCCTGCAGTTCGTCCGGCGTTGCCATCATCATCAGGTCGGCCCATTTGGCGGCGTCCGCCACGCTCATCACCTTGAGCCCGTCGGCCTCGACCTTCTTGGCGGTCGCCGAGCCGGCCTTGAGGCCGATGGCGATCTCCTTGGCGCCGGAATCCTTGAGGTTGAGCGCATGCGCCCTGCCTTGGCTGCCATAGCCGATGATGGCGACCTTCTTGCCCTTGATCAGATTGAGATCGGCATCACGATCGTAATAGACGCGCATTTTGTCTTCCTTCCCGTTTTTACAAATCAGAGGGCCTTGCGGCCGGTTGTTGCTCCATGAAGAGCGAGAAACTGCTGCGTCGCGCGCGCGGCATCGCCGCCGATCGCCGCCTCAGTCAATTCCAGCCGGTCGCCAAGCAGCAGACGGATCTGCACGTCGCGGGCGACCAGCCCGAAAAAGGTGCGGAACGCCGTCTCGGCATCCGTGAAATCCAAAAGCCCGGTCCGTCGGCCGGCCTCAAGCACCGGCTTCAACCGTTTGGCCAATGCGAAGCGGCCGTTCTCAAGCACGACGGCGCCGAGATTGTCCTTACCCGAGCCCGCATGGCTGACCGCCACCCGGTTGAGGGCGATCGAGGTGTCGCTGGAGATCACCTTAAGCCAGTCCGAGGCAAAGCGTTCGAGGCTTGCGGTCAGCGAGGCAAGATCGAGCCCCTTGCCGTCAACCGGCGCCACCCGCACTTTCGAGGCCTGCCACTGCACCGTCGCCGTCAGCAGCCCGTCACGGTCGCCGAACCATTTGTAGAGCGTTTCCTTGGAGCAGCTAGCGCGGCGCGCCACGGCGGTCATGGTCAGATGATCGCCCTCCTCGACCAGCAGCCGCAACGCCGCGTCGAGGACGGCCTTCTGCCGTTCTGTCAGCGCTTCGCTGGTGTCCATATCGGGCAAGATGTGCAACACGCTCTTCTCTCGAAAGGCAGGCCACCGATCACTCGGCAATCCGTACCGTACGTTACGGTTCGGCATATTGCGCATTCCAAGGCCGCACGCAAGAGGACGAGAGCAAAATATCTGCAAGTGGATGAGCGTTGCCGCGCGCGACAAGCCTCGCCTAGTCGCCGGCCGGCGGTTGACGCAGCCGTCCAAGCAATGCCGAGACCATGGTCAGCCCATCCGCCGACAATTTGGCGCCTACCAGTTCCGCAATCGAGCGTCCGTAGACAGCCCACATCTGGCGGCGTGTCTCTCGCCCGCTGGCGGTGATGCGGATGGTCTGGCCACGGCCGTCATCGGCCACCGGCAGTTTCTCGACGAGCCCATCGGCCTCGAGCCGGGCCAGAAGCCGAGAGATGTTGTATTGCGCGAACAGCGTGCGCTCGATGAGCTGGAACGGCCGCAGCCCGCCCTCACCCGCCTCGGCGAGCTCATGCAGCACGTCGTACCAGGCAAGCGGCGGCAGGCCGGCGGCCTTCAACGCCTCTTCGGCGCTTTCCATCAGCTGGCGCGAAACGCGCATCAGGCGAGCCCAGGCCTTGATGGCTTCGGGCGAAGGCGTGGCTTTCTCGGTCATGGCGCATTCCTAGACGATAGATGCAATTGCATCAAGCTTGACGGTCGATGCATGTGCATCTATATAGATGCAATTGCATTAACCCTGGAAAGCCGATCCGATGAAACACGAAACCTGCACACGCGCCGACAAGCTCATTCTCGTCAGCCATCACCTCTGCCCCTATGTGCAGCGCGCCGCGATTTCGCTGGCCGAAAAGGGCGTGCCGTTCGAGCGCATCGATATCGACCTCGCCAACAAGCCGGACTGGTTCAAGGCGATCTCGCCGCTAGGCAAGGTGCCGCTGCTGCGCGTGCAGCGAAATGGCGAGGAAACGGTGGTCTTCGAGTCAGCGGTCATCCTGGAATTCCTCGAAGAGACGCAGGCCAATCCCCTCCACCCTGTCGATCCCTATGCCCGCGCCCGTCATCGCGCCTGGATCGAGTTCGGTTCGGCAACCCTCAACGCCATCGGCCGGTTCTATTCAGCCTCGATCGAGGCTGGCTTCCTTGCCGAATCCAGCGCGCTGTCCGCCATGTTCGATCGCCTCGAAGCCGAGCTGGCGGACGAGCCCGGCGGACCCTGGTTCGCCAGCAAGCACTTTTCGCTGGTCGACGCCGTTTACGGTCCGGTCTTCCGTTATCTCGATGTCTTCGACCGCATCGGTGATTTCGGCATTCTGGACGGCAAACCGCTCGTCCGAGCCTGGCGCAAGGCGTTGAGTGAACGCCCGTCGATCAGGCAAGCCGTGGCGCCGGACTATCCGCAGCGCCTGCATGCTTTCCTGCAAGCGAAGGGATCGCACCTTTCAGGGCTCATCCGGCAAAACGATCCAGCCACCGCGCCTCGGTCAGCCCAATCCGCTTGAACGGATCGATCACCGTACCGGCCACCATCGAGGCGAGAAACTGCGGCGCCGGCGGGATTTTTGCCACCGTCGCCACCAGCCTGTCGCGGATGAAGGGCAGCGCCACCGAATCCGACTGGTAGAACGGCGTGAATGCCAGCGACAGCGCCTGGAAGATGCGGACATGCCAGCGCCGCGCCTTCGCATAGGCCTCCAGTGCTGCCTCGACACTCGTTGTCCGCACCAGCGCATGGCTGAGCGCCGCCGCGTCGAGCAGCGCCATGTTCGCCCCTTGCCCGAGTTGCGGACTGGTGGAATGCGCCGCGTCGCCGATGACGGCCAATCGCCTACCGGCCGGAAGCTTCATCGTGTGGTGGCCGTAGCGGGCCAGCGAGAGCTGGTCGAAACTGTCGATCTGGCTGGTGAACGCCTCGCTCTGCGGCCACAGCCGGACCACCCTTTCCTTCCAGGCGTTCAGGCCGCGGACGCGCACCTCATCGGCATCCGATGGCTTCAGGCTCCAGAAGAAGGCCGCCATCTTTTCAGCGCCCGGCTGCGGCCGGCCGATCGGCAGCACGCCGATCATCACGCTCGCTTTGTCGTAGCGTTGCAGCAGCGCGTGCTCGTCAAAACCATCGCCGCGCCAGCCGAGCGAGGCCCAGAACGCGCCATAGGTGAGTGGCCGCGGCTCGCCTGGGGCGCTTTCGCGGCGCAGTTTCGAGCGCGAACCGCTGGCGTCGACGACCAGATCGAATGGCCCTACCCTTCGCCCGTTGCCACAGATCAGCGTCGCCCGTTCGCCGGTCTCCAGAGCCTCGATCTCGACGCCGGTCTCGATGGCGATCGCCTCGCGCTGCGCGGCGCGGAAAAGCACGCCGAACAAGGCCGCCCGGTGCACCGCCAGCCCGAAGCGGCCACCGCGTTGCGCATCGTAGCGGACATCGAGCACCGTACGGCCCGTGGAAGCATCGGCGCCATGCAGGCGGTCGATACGGCTGCCCAGCGCGAGTATGTCGTCAAGCAGGCCAAGATCGGCCAGGACCGTCAGCCCTGTCGGCTGCAGAATCAGCCCGGAGCCGACCGGCTTCGGCTCATCGAAGCGCTCGAAGACCGTGACCCGATGCCCGGCACGCTTGAGATAGAGCGCCATGGCCAATCCCGCCGGCCCGGCGCCGGCAATTGCTATGTCGTAGGAAATGCCAATGCCCCCAAGCCGAACTGGCCGGGACAATCCTTCAGCCGCCCGACGAAATCAAGCCGCGGGTTTTAGCTGCCGTTCAAGCCTGCATGGCATCAAAGCCGGAACGCGCGTCGCGCACCGCGTCATGATTGAGTTCGGCCCATAGGATCAGCTGATGCAAGGCGCCGAACATCGAATGCCCGAGATCGGTCAGGCTGTATTCGACGCTCGGCGGCTTGGTCGGGAACACTTCGCGATGCACATAGCCGTCACGCTGCAAATCATGGAGCGTCTGCGTCAGCATGCGCTGTGAGATATCGGGCACCAGCCGCCGCAATTCGCCAAACCGATAGGGCTTTTCGGCCAGCGCCATCATCAGCAGCGAGCTCCATTTCCCGCTCACCCCCTGGATGACATCGCGGACTGGACAATTTGCAAAATTGCCGCCGCCGGAGATCGCCTTGTAGACCTCCATCTTCGATCTCAGATTGACGATCTTGCTGTCCACCGCTGGTTCCCTGCGCCTGCCTACCTCCCGAAAAACTGCCTTCTTTACGGCCATGGGTCAATTCCTATTTTAGTGCTGGTCTCTTTTTGAGACTGCCACTCGAACCGCCTTAGCGGCGCAATGTCAGGATCTTCCATGACCGAAACCCTTCTCATCACCGGCGCTTCCGGCCAGCTCGGCCGCGGCGTCATCAACCATCTGCTGGACACGTTCAAGGTTCCAGCGGCACGGATCATCGCCGCCACCCGCAATCCGGAAAACCTCGCCGGCCTGGCGGCGCGAGGCGTCATCACAAGGGCGGCTGACTTCGACGACACACTATCGTTGGAGGCTGCGTTCAAGGGCGCCGACAGGGTGCTGATCATCTCGACCGGCGAGATCGACCTGCTTCACGGCAAGCGCCTGAGGCAGCACGAGAACGCGGTTGCCGCCGGGAAGAAGGCCGGTGTTTCCCACCTTCTCTACACCTCGATGCCTAATCCAGAACCGGTTTCGCCGGTGCTGTTTGCCAATGATCACTACGGCACCGAGCAGGCGATCAAGGCGAGCGGCATCCCCTACACGATCTTCCGCAACGGCTGGTACCAGGAGAACCTGTTCATGGCCCTGCCGCACGCGATCGCTTCGGGAAAATGGTACACGTCCGCCGGCGACGGCCGCATGGCGCACGGTGCGCGCGACGACATGGCGGCAGCGATCGCCGCCGGCCTCGCCGCCGCATCAAGCGAAAGCGAGACCTACACCTTGACCGGCCCGCAGGCCTACACGACGGCCGAGATTGCCGCCCTGGTAAGCGAGGTCACCGGCAAGCCGCTAGATGTCGTGCAGGTTCCGGATGAAGCCCTGACCGAGGGCGTGAAGGCGGCTGGCGTTCCCGAGGACTTTGCCCGCATCATCGTGTCGTTCGACGCCAACACGCGTTCCGGCCGCATCGCCATGGTGACGGACGCGGTCGAGACGCTTTCCGGCCGAAAGTCGAAGACGCTGAAGCAGTTCCTCGAGGCAAACAAGGCCGCGCTGGCCGGTTGAAGCGGAGTGACATGGACTGTGCCGTGAAGCACAGTCCATTCGCCGATCCGCCAGGACATGTCCTAGATCGCCACCTGCGTGCCGATCTCGACCACGCGCCCGGTCGGGATTTGGAAATACTCCGTCGCATCGGCCGCCGTGCGCGCCAGGCCGATGAACAGCCGATCCTGCCACACCGGCATGCCGGAATTGGGCGAGGCCTTGAGCGAACGCCGTGACAGGAAGAACGAGGTCGTCATGATGTCGAACTTCCAGCCCTGCTTGCGGCAGATCGCCAGCGCGCGCGGGATGTTCGGCTGCTCCATGTAGCCGAAGGTCAGCGTCACCCGCATGAACAGCTCGTTGACCGTCTCCATCTTGACCCGGTCGCTGTCGGGCACCACCGGTTGCGGCGCGGTCACCACCGAAAGGATGACGTTCTGCTCGTGCAGCACCTTGTAGTGCTTCAGGCTGTGCATCAGCGCGGTTGGCGCGCTGAGTGGATCGCTCGTCAGGAACACCGCGGTGCCGGACACCAACTGCGGCTTTTTCTTCAGGAGATTGCCGGCGAGGAAATCGAGCGGGATTTCGTTGCGGCGGGTCTTGTCGAACAGATAGCGGCTGCCGCGCACCCAGGTCCACATGGCCAGCACGATGGTGAAGGCCACGGCCAGCGAGGCCCAGCCGCCCTCGAACACTTTGACGATGTTGGAGGCAAAAAAGCCGACGTCGATGAAGCCGAACAGCGCCGTCATGGCGACCGCCACCCACAGCCGCCATTTCCAAATCCGCGTCATGACCACAAACAAGAGCACTGTGGTCACCAGCATGTTGCCGGTCACCGAGATGCCGTATGCCGACGCCAGCCTGCTGGATTCGCCGAAGCCGACGACCAGCATCATCACCACCAGCGCCAGCAGCAGGTTGACGCGCGGCATGTAGATCTGGCCGGACTGTTTCTCCGAGGTGTGCAGGATTTCAAGGCGCGGCAGCATGTTGAGCTGCACCGCCTGCCTGGTCAGCGAGAAGGCGCCCGAGATCACCGCCTGGCTGGCGATGACCGTCGCGGCGGTCGCCAGCACGACCATCGGGATCAGCGTCCAGCCTTCATTCATTTCGAAGAACGGATGGCCGACGACGCCGTTCTTGGCCAGCACGAAAGCGCCCTGCCCGGCATAATTGAGCAGCAGGCACGGAAACACGACCCACAGCCAGGCGAGCACGATCGGCTTGCGGCCGAAATGACCGAGATCGGCATAGAGTGCTTCCGCGCCGGTGACGGCGAGGAAGATGGCGCCGATGGTCACGAAAGCGACGTCGGGCGAATTGATCAGGAAGGCGACGATGTAGTGCGGGCTCACCGCCCACAGGATTTCCGGATCGGCGATGATGTGGTTGAGACCTGAAAGGCCGATCGCCAGGAACCACACCGCCGTCACGGGACCGAAGACCAATCCCACCCCGCCCGTGCCAAAGCGCTGCACCGCAAACACCATGGCAAGAATGACCAGTGTCAGCGGCACGACATAGGGCTGGAAGGTCGGCGTGACGACATTCATGCCCTCAACCGCCGACAGCACCGATATCGCCGGCGTGATGACGGCATCACCGAAGAAAAGCGATGCCCCGACAATGCCGATGCCGAGCATCAGCGCCGAGCGCTTGGGGAAACTGCCGCGCGCCAGCGCCATCAGCGACAGCACGCCGCCCTCGCCGCGGTTGTTCGCCCGCAGCACGAACATGATGTATTTGATGGTGACGATGATCGTCAGCGACCAGATGATCAGCGACAAAACGCCCAGAATATCGCCGCGCTGGGCGACTTGTCCGCCCGACGACGCCACCAGCGCCTCGCGAAAGGCGTAGATCGGGCTGGTGCCGATATCCCCATAGACGACACCGAGCGCGCCCAGCATCAGAACCTTGGTGCTGTGCTGCTCGACTTCCGAATGGCTCGATTGTTCGACGGGTTCTGCCTCACTACCAGTATTGGTAAGGGCCATGGACGACACTCCGATAAGCGCGCGGTGCTCTACGCTTGCTGCAATGCAATATCAAGTGCCGTCGCGTAATGGCTGCCATGCCTGCCACGCGAGGCTGCCATCGCTACCATCCGCAGGCCTTGAGGAACCGACCCACCGTGCCGGCCATGCCATACTCCAACGCGTCGGCTGTCAACCCATGTCCGATCGACACTTCGGCCAATGCCGGAATGCGCTTGGCAAGTGCGGGCAGATTGCTGACCACCAGATCGTGCCCGGCATTGACCTGAAGCCCGGCAGCAAGCGCGGCGTCGGCGGTTTTTCCCAGTCTTTCCAGTTCCTTGGCCGCTTTGGCGGAATCTGTGTGATAGCTACCATATGGACCCGTATAGAGTTCGATACGGTCGGCGCCGACATCGCGGGCGGCCGCCACCCAATCGGGGTCCGGATCGGAAAACAGCGACACGCGAAAGCCCCCCTTTTTCAGACGCTTGACGATCGGTGTGAGGAACGCGGCCCGGGTGGCGAAGTTCCAGCCATGGTCCGATGTCGCCTGGGCCGGATCGTCCGGCACCAAAGTCACCTGTTCGGGCTGGTGCTTTTCCACAAGCACCAGGAAATCCTCGGTCGGATAGCCCTCGATGTTGAATTCCGCGCGCGGAAACTCGTCGTCGATCAGCGACCGAATCTCAGGCAGATCGGAGTGTCTTGTGTGCCGCTCGTCGGGGCGTGGATGCACCGTCAGCCCATGCGCTCCGGCCGCCAGCGCAATGCGGCCGAGGCCGGTCACGCTTGGCCACGGCAGGTCGCGCCGGTTGCGCAGCATGGCGATGGCATTGAGGTTGACGGAGAGCTTTGCAGGCATGCGGGTGGCCTCGGAAATCATTCAACGCGCCCACCTATAATGCCTTTGACGGGAACAGTAATGCCTTTGGTGGGAACAGACTGGGGGTTTCGCGTGTTCCAAGCCTGATGAGCGAACCCGGGAAAGGACGCACCGATGAATTTTCTCGATGAGGTTCCGGCAATCCGCCGTATCGAGACCAGCCGCGACGACCTTTTCGCCATCGATGTCGTCGGGCACGTTTCCGCGGCCGACGGTGAAAATCTTTTCGGGCTGCTGGAGGCAGCCTATGCCCTGCACCCGCGCATCGATGTGCTGGTGCGCCTCGTCGACCACGATGGCGTCGACTGGGCCGACATCGCGGACGAGACCCTGAAGCAGGGTGCCATTCATGCATTGGAACATGTCGGCCGTTGCGCAACCATCGGCGAACCGGACTGGATAGCGGACGCACAACGCTTTCTGCCGTCCTCACCGCCCATCGAAATCAGGCATTTCAGGGCGGAGGACGAGGCTGCCGCCTGGCAATGGCTTGCCGCACAGCCTATCGGGGCAACAGCATCCGGAGCCCCTACCTGACGATCGTCAGCCGTTCGGCCGCCCGCGTGATGGCGGTGTAGAGCCAGCGCTGGCGGGTTTCCTTGAAGGCCCAGCTTTCATCGAACAGCACAATCTCGTTCCACTGCGAGCCCTGCGCCTTGTGCACGGTCAGCGCGTAGCCATAGTCGAAATCGTCGAAGCGCTTCTTCTGCTGCCAGGGGATATCGGCATCGGGATCCTCGAACGCCGCCTTGAGCAGCTTGATCTTGGCGACGCCACGATCCGGATCGTCCTCTTCCGGCGACACCAGAAGGTTGATGCCGGGCTTCACCGTCTCGCGCGACGAGGTCATCACCTTCCACAGCGAGCCGTTGAGCAGGCCCTTGGCCGGATCGTTGCGCAGGCAGACCAGCTTGTCGCCGGCTTGCGGATAATCGGCGTTGAAGCCCTTGAGCTCGCGCAGCCGCTGATTGTAGCGGCGACGCGTGCGGTTGGTGCCGACCAGCACCTGGTCCGCCTTCAGCACCAGCTCCTGGGTGACGTCTTCCTTGCCGATCACCTGCGCCGTGCCATAGTCGCCACGCATGAATTCACGGCCCTCGCGCACATCGAGCGCCAGCCGCAGGATCGGGTTGTCGCGCGCCTGCCGGTGGATTTCGGTCAGCAAAAAATCCGGCTCGTGGTCGGTGAAGAAGCCGCCGCCCGAGATCGGCGGCAGCTGGCCGGGGTCGCCCAGCACCAGGATCGGCGTGCCGAAACTCATCAGGTCGCGGCCGAGCTGCTCGTCGACCATCGAGCATTCGTCGATGACGACCAGTTTCGCCCGCGTAATCGGGCTCTGGCGGTTGAGCGAGAAGGTCGGCGACATCGACGTCTTGCCGGTGACCTCGTCCGATACCGATTCCTCGCCCTTCGGCCGATAGATCAGCGAATGGATGGTGCGCGCATTGACTGCACCCTTGGAGCGCAGCACCTGCGCCGCCTTGCCGGTAAAGGCGGCGAACTGCACCTGGCCGTCGACATGTTCGGCGAAATACCGCGCCAAGGTCGTCTTGCCGGTGCCGGCATAGCCGAACAGCCGGAACAGCTGCGGCTGGCCGGTCTTCAGCCATTGGGCGACCGCCTTCAGCGCGTCGTCCTGTTGGGGAGAGAATTCCATCAGCGCGAGAGACCGGATTCGCAAGGGAAAGACAAGACAGCGGCCACCATCATCGATGCGCCGGGACGCTTCAATGCCGCCGACGGGTCAGGCTATCAGGCGCAGACAAGAACGTAAAGGGAACATACAAGCTCGCCCCACACCTTATCGAATCGGCTGGGGATCGTTTTCCAGCAGGATCGGCTTGCCGTGCGGCGTGGCATGCGCGGCGCGCTCCCAGGCTTCAGCCATAGCGTCGACATCCGACTTCGCGGCCAGCCCTTTGATGGCAAGCAGGCTTTCCAGCGCCGCCAGCCAATGTTCGTAATAATCATGGCCGTCCGCTGCGGCGCCCGGTCTCTTCACTTTTTCCGACAGTGCCTGCGCCCACTCGCTCCACGAAAACAGGCCCTTGTCGTGCAACGCCACCGTCATGGCGAAAGCCTCGGCCTGCCATGGCTCGGCAAACACCCGCGCATCGACGCCCGGCGGCAGCTCGGGCAGATCCGTATCACGCCGGCTCAAGATAGCTCTCCCAGGCGTCTGTCGACACGCTTAGCGTCGGGTCGGCGCCCTCGCCCCAGATTTCCGGCCCTTCGAAAACCACGGTGTAGACCCATTGCGGATTTTCGCCGTGTCCATGCGCGTTGCTGTCGGGGAACACGAAACCGTCGTGCACCGCCTCAATCACCCCCTGCTTGGCGCGCGCATAGCGCGGCAGCCGCGTGTGGCCGCTCGGGTTGAAGTTCTTGGTCCGTACAGGATCGCCGGCCTTGAACCGCGCTGGCTGTGCCACCGGCCGGTCGCAAGGCCCACCCTTGGCCAGCACGGCAGGCACGTTTTCCGCCTTCAGCACCCTTTTCGGTGTCGCAGCCGGATCAATCGCTCGGCCCTCAGCCAAGTCGCGCTCGCTGACAAACCCATGGCGCTTGAGCAGCACCTCCAGCGCCTTGATCCAGATCTCGTAGTAGCTGGAGGCATAATAGTCGGCCGGATGCAGTGATTCCCGCGCATGCCGGCTCTCGTCGATGTTCCAGGCTCCCATGGCGCCGGCAGTCAGCGTCACGCCGAGCGCCCGCCTCTCCCATGCAGCATGAAAATACGGCTCGTCCTGTTCGGGCGCGACGGGACCGAACCCCATCTGCCCGCCGAGATCCTGCGGCCCGTTCATGCCGGCTGCCCCTCCATTTCAGGTCTTTGGGCCAGGCCGGTCCCGATCATCGCATCACGGCTGACCAGTTCCGCCAGCCGCTCCTCGCTCCAGCCCTCGGTGCCGTCGGGCCGCATCGGCACGACGAGATAGCGCAGCTCCGCAGTCGAATCCCAGACGCGGATTTTCTTGTCCGCCGGCAGCGTCAGCCCGAACTCCTCCAGCACGCCGCGCGGATCGATGACGGCACGCGAACGATAGGGCGGCGCCTTGTACCAGACCGGCGGCAGGCCGAGCACCGACCACGGATAGCAGGAGCACAGCGTGCAGACGACGAGATTGTGCGTCTCCTCGGTGTTGAACACCGCCTGCATGTGCTCGCCCTGACGGCCGGTATAGCTGAGCGATTCGATCGCCGCCGTCGCGTCGCGCTTCAGCCAGTCGGCAAAGGCAGGATCGCTCCAGGCTTTGGCCACCACCCTGGCGCCGTTGCGCGGCCCGATTTTCGTCTCGTAAGTATCGACGATGACGTCGATCGCGGCCGGATCGATCAGCCCCTTCTGAGTGAGGATGGTCTCCAGCGCGCGCACCCGGGCGGCAAACGGATCGAGTTCGTTGTCGTGGTCATGATCGTGTGACATGGCCGCAAACTACGTTTCCAGTGATGCCGCCGCAAGCGCAACGGCTTGGGCCAACGGCACATGGCGCTGGCCCTGTCACATCATTCGGCCGCCGCCCGCTGCGGTTCGGGCAGCATGTCTTCCCTGGCCTCGAATAGCGACGGCTGATCCCCCGCTTCGACCGGGCTTGGCTCGCCCTTGCGCTTCGACCAAAGCCCGACCAGCCAGCCAGAGAAATTCTCCATGTAGACATAGATCACCGGCGTCACGAACAGGGTCAGCGCCTGCGAGGCAAGCAGACCACCGACAACGGCAACGCCCAGCGGCTGGCGCAATTCGGCGCTGGCCCCGGTGCCGAGCGCAATCGGGAATGTGCCCATCAGTGCCGCCAGCGTCGTCATCATGATCGGCCTGAACCGCATCAGGCAGGCCTTGTGGATCGACTCGGTCGCCGACATGCCGTCTCGTCGCAGTTCAAGCGCGACATCGACCATCATGATGCCGTTCTTCTTGACGATGCCGATCAGCATCAGGATGCCGATCACCGCGATGACAGACAGATCCATGCCGGCGAAGCGCAGCGCAACGACCGCTCCTAACACGGCCGACGGCAGGCCGGTGAGGATCGTCAGCGGGTGGATGAAGCTCTCGTAGAGGATGCCGAGCACGATGTAGATGGTCAGGATTGCGCCGCCGACCAGAAAACCCTGGTTGGCAAGAGAATCCTGGAAGGTCTTGGCCGTCCCGGCGAAGGTGGTCGAGATCACCGTCGGCATGCCGATCTGCTCCTTCAGCGCATTGATGCGCGTCACGCTGTCGCCCAGCGCCACGCCCTGCGGCAGATTGTAGGAGATGGTCACGGCTGGAAGCTGGCCGAGCTGGTTGACAGTCAGGGCGCCGGCCGTGCGATCGACCCGGGCGAAGGCGCCGAGCGGAACAAGACTGCCGCTCGCCGTTCTCATCTGGATGGCCAGCATCCGCTCGGGCGACCACTCGATCTTGGGATCGAGCTCGGTGATGACTTCGTAGCTGTCGGCCGAACCGAAGATTGTCGAAACCTGGTCGGTGCCGAACCCGCCATAGAGGGCGGAGCGCAACGTGTCGGTGTCGATACCGAGCTGGGCGGCCTTGTCGCGATCCACCACCAGCGTCGCCTGCAACGCATTGTTCTGCAGGTCGCTGGTGACGTCGGTGAAGTTCGCATGGTCGGCAGCCATCGCGTCGTTCAGTTTCTGCGCCCAAATATCGGTCAGGCCGGTATCAAGGCCCTGAACCACGAGCTGGTAGGCGCTTGCCGACGACCGCGAGCCCAGCCTCAAATTCTGCACCGGCTGCATGTAGGTCTCGATGCCCGCCACGCCGGCCAGTTGCTTGCGCAGATCCGAAAGCACCTTCTCGATATCGGGGCGCTGGTCCTTGCCCTTGAGCTGGACGAAAAGCTGCCCCTGATTGAGCGCATTGTTGCCGCTGCCCGCCGACCACGCCACATGGTCGACATAGGGCGAATGCGAGAAGACGCTGGCGACCTGTCCTTGCAGCCTGGACATGGCATCGAAAGAGATGTCCTGACGTGCGATGGTGGTCACCGATATCTGGCCGATGTCCTCCTGCGGGAAGAAACCCTTCGGCGAAGTCTGGATCAGCCACACCGACGCTGCCGCGGTGCCGACGAAGACGAGGAACACCAGGAAGGTGTGGCGCAGGCAGAAGCTCAAGACCCTGTCGTAGCCGCGGGTGACGAGGTCCTGCTTATGGCCGGGGCCATGCTTGTCACGGTCGGCTTTGGTTACCGACAGCAGCCGCGAGCACAGCATCGGCGTCAGCGTCAGCGACACGAACATCGACGCCAGGATGGCGACCGTCACCACGACGGCGAACTCGTTGAAGATGCGCCCGATGACGCCACCCATCAGCAGCACGGGGATGAACACCGCCACCAGCGAGATCGAGATCGAGATGATGGTGAAGCCGATTTCGCGCGCGCCCTTCAGCGATGCGTCGAAGGCCGACAGCCCGTCCTCCTCCATATGGCGGAAGATGTTTTCAAGCATCACGATGGCGTCGTCGACGACGAGGCCGACCGCCAGCGTCAGGCCCATCAGCGATATGTTGTCGATGGAAAAGCCGAACAGGAACATCGCGCCGAGCGTGGCGATCAGCGAGATCGGCACAGCCACGGCCGGAATGATCGTCGCCGTCACCCGGCGTAGGAACACGAAGATCACCATGATCACCAGGGCAATGGTGAGCAACAGCGTGAACTGCACGTCGCTGACCGCCTGCCGGATCGAACTGGAGCGGTCGTTAAGCAGCTTGATGTCGGCCGCGGCCGGCATCTGGTCCTTGAAGGACGGCAGCATCGCCTTGACCTTGTCGACGACGTCGACAGTGTTGGCATCGGGCTGGCGCTGCACGGCCATGATGATCGCGCGGGTGCCATCGTACCAACTTGCGGTGGTGGTGGTCTGCACCGAATCGACCACGCGGGTCACCTCGCCGAGCCGCACGGGATGACCGTTTTTGGTGGCGATGATGATGTTGGAGAAGCCGGCGGCGTCGGTCAGCTGCGTGTTGGCGGTGATGGTGAGCTGCTGCTTGTCGTTCTGCAGCACGCCCAGCGGCGTGTTGCTGTTGGCCGAGGCGACCGCCGCCTGCAGCTGATCGATCGAGATGCCGCGCGCGGCAAGCGCGGTCGGGTCGATCTGGATGCGCACCGCGTATTTCTGTTGACCGAAGATCGAGACCTGCGCCACGCCGTCGATGGTCGACAGCGACGGCGAGATGACATTTTCCGCGAAAGCATCGAGATCGGTCAGCGGAACCGTGTCGCTGACCAGCGACATCAAAAGGATCGGCGCGTCGGCCGGATTGACCTTGCGATAGCTCGGCGGCGCCGTCATCTGCGGCGGCAATGATTTCTGCGTGCGCGCGATCGCCGCCTGCACATCGGCCGCCGCCGCATCGATGTCGCGGTTGAGCACGAACTGGATGGCGATCGAGGTCTGGCCAAGCGAGTTCGTGGTCGAGATCGAATCGATGCCGGCGATGGTGGCAAACTGCTTGATCAGCGGCGTCGCCACCGATGTCGCCATGGTTTCCGGCGAGGCGCCGGGCAGCGAAGCCGAGACGTTGACCACCGGAAATTCCGCACTGGGCAGTGCCGCCACCGGCAGGAACTTGTAGGCAAACAGCCCGCCCAGCACGAGAGCGAACGACATCAGAAGGGTGGCGACGGGCCGGCGTATGCAGAATTCGGAGATCATTGGGCCGCCTCGCCGGCGTTGGTCGCCTCGGCCACCTTGGGAGCAGCATTCGCCGTGGCCTTGCCCTCATGCACCGCTGCGCCGTCCTTCAGCCTCGTCTGGCCTTCGGTGACGACCTTCTCACCGCTTTTCAGCCCCTGGCTGATGGCGCTGTTGTCGCCTTCGGTAAGCGCCACCTGTACCGGCCGCATCTCGACGGTATTATCCGGCTTGACCACATAGACGAACGGACCCTTCTGGCTAGGCTGCACCGCGACCGTCGGAACCGATGTCATCTGCGGCATGATGCCGGCGTCGAGCACGACATTCACATACTGGCCCGGCCATAGCGAAAGGTCAGCATTGGGAATGCTTGCCCGTGTGGCAATCGTGCCCGACGCGGTGTCGACGCTGGAATCGACGAAATCGAGCGTACCCTTGCCGATCGGCGTCGGGTCGCCATCCTTGGTCAGCGTCACCGCGTCCTGCTGCGGGTTGGCGAGCGCCTTGTGCAGCAGGGCCAGATTGCTCTCGGGAAGATTGAAGTTGACCTGCAGCGGGTCCATCTGGGTGACGGTCACCAGCGGGGTCGCCGTGCTGCTGTTGCCATTGCTGACGGTGACGAGATCGCCGACGGCGACGCTGACAGCGCCCAGCCTGCCGGAAATCGGCGCCGTGATCGTGGCGAAGCCAAGCTGGACATTGTCGGCGTCGATTGTCGCCTTGTCGGCATCGACAGTCGCTGCGGCAGCCTTCTGCGCGGCGACGGCCTGGTCGTAGGTCTGCTGCGTGCCGGCCTGCTTGGCGACCAGATCCTTGGCGCGCTGGAGATCGGACTGCGAGCTGGCGAGCATCGCCTGATCCTTGGCCAGCGCCGCTTGATCCTTGGCAAGCTGCGCCTTCAGCGCCCGGTCATCGAGCGAAAACAGCAGATCGCCGGTCTTGACCATCTGCCCGTCCTTGACGTCGATGGACACGATCTGGCTGGACACGCGCGCATTGATGTTGACGACGGCTGGAGAGGAGACGAAGCCGATCGCGTAGCGCCGGATCGGGAAATCGGCTGTCGAGGCGACGGCCGAGAGGATCGAGGCCGAGCGCCCGGCATTGTCGGCCTTCTTGTCCGAAGCCGTGGCCTGTTTGTCCGGCGCGGCAACCTGCTTTGCGCCGATAACCTGCTGGACCCTGCCCAGCGCATCAGGCGAGAGATAAAGCCACCCGGCCGCACCCAGGCAGGCGACGGCCAGCAACGAAAGAACGACTTTTCCACGCATGGTCAAAGGCCCTCTCCACCCGACACGTCGTGGTCCGATGGTTCTTTCCAACGCGGCCCGTTGCCGCGATTTCGCCGAATAGATAGGACACGCCTTTGTCGGAAAAGGGCCAAAAGGCGGCATTACGAAGATTTAATGTGCACTGCACAACGGATGTGCAACACGGGCTCAATCCCGATCTGGGCGGTACGCCCGAGACTCCGGATCCTGTCCCTTAAAGATCAGATGATGCGCCCCGGGCCTACCTCAGCATCGGCCAAAGCGTCGCCGCCAGCAGCACGCCCATGGCGATGTTGAACCATTTCAGCCGCACCGGGTCCGACAGGAAACCGCGCAGTGCGGTGCCGAACCCAGCCCACACCGAGACGCTCGGCAAATTGACGATGGTGAAAGCCACGGCGATCAACACCACCGACAGGAACGGGTGCTCGGCATTGGCATAGACGGCCATGGCGGTGATCGCCATCACCCACGCCTTGGGATTGACCCACTGGAATGCGGCTGCCTCGATGAAGCGCATGGGCCGCGCTTTCGTCTCGCCTTTGCCGGTCAGCGTGCGCGACATGGCGATCTTCCAGGCGAGGTACAAAAGATAGGCGCCGCCAGCGATCTTGAGCGCCGTATGCAGCGCCGGAAACGCCGTCAACACAGCGCCGAGGCCAAGACCGACGGCAAGCAGCAGCACGAGGAAACCCATGCTGATGCCCAGCATGTGCGGAACGGTTCTGACGAGGCCGAAATTCACGCCCGATGCCAAAAGCATGAGATTGTTTGGCCCCGGCGTGATCGACGTCACGAAGGCGTAGACAAGCAGGGCAAGGAATGCGTCGAGCGACATGGATATCTTCCCTGACAAGTCAGCATCTTGTCTCTTCTCGGCGACCCCGCAAAGGCTACGGACGGCCTCACCATGGAAACTGGCTGACGCGTTCGACGCCAGCCCCGCCGAAGTCCTACATCGCCTGCGGGCCGCGGTTCAACGCTGCCACGCCGGTGCGGCAGATTTCGACCAGGCCGAGCGGTTTCATGATGGCGATGAACTGGTCGATCTTGGAGCCTTTGCCGGTGATCTCGAAGATGAAATGCTCGGTGTTGGCGTCGATGACGCTGGCGCGGAACGCATCGGCCAGGCGCAACGCCTCGACCCGGGCCTCGCCGGTGCCGGCGACTTTGACCAGCGCCAGTTCGCGCTCCAGCGGCCGCTCCTGGCCGGATTCATGCGAACGCACGGTCAGGTCGACGACGCGGTGAACCGGCACGATGCGCTCGAGCTGGTGCTTGATCTGCTCCAGCACATGCGGCGTGCCGCGCGTCACGATGGTGATGCGCGACAGGTGTTTTTCATGCTCGGTCTCGGAGACGGTCAGGCTCTCGATGTTGTAGCCACGCCCGGAAAACAGGCCGATGACCCTGGCAAGCACGCCCGGCTCGTTGTCGACCAGCACGGAAAGCGTGTGGTTTTCCGGCTTTTCCGTCTCCTTGGCGATGAAATAGGCGGAGCCGGTCGGTTGTAGCTGTGCGTTCATGACATGAATCTCGTTTTTCAAGCTCTTGAGCTAATTCTCTGTTTCGCAGGGCTTTCTCGCGACAGCCCTGCCTTGGTTCTGCCGGCTACACCAGTTCCCTGCCCTTGGCGTCGATGGCATTGGCCACCGCCTCGTCGGTCGCCTCGTCGGGCAACAGCATCTCATTGTGCGCCTTGCCCGACGGAATCATCGGGAAGCAGTTGGCGAGCGTCGCCACGCGGCAGTCGAACAGCACCGGCTTCCTGACCGAGATCATCTCCTTGATCGCGTCGTCCAGCTCGTCCGGCTTCTCGCAGCGAATGCCGTGGCCGCCATAGGCCTCGGCCAGCTTGACGAAGTCCGGCATCGCCTCGGTGTAGGAATGCGACAGCCGGTTGCCGTGCAGCAACTGCTGCCACTGCCGCACCATGCCCATATACTGGTTGTTCAAGATAAAGATCTTGATCGGCGCGTCGTGCTGCACGGCCGCGCTCATCTCCTGCATCGTCATCTGCACGGAGGCGTCGCCGGCAATGTCGATTACCAGCGCGCCTGGATGCGCGATCTGCACGCCGAGTGCCGCCGGCAGGCCGTAACCCATCGTGCCCAGCCCTCCCGACGTCATCCAGCGGTTCGGCTTCTCGAAATGATAGTGCTGCGCCGCCCACATCTGGTGCTGGCCGACCTCGGTGGTGATGTAGGTGTCCAGACCCTTGGTCAGTTCGTAGAGCCGCTCGATGGCGTATTGCGGCATGATCACGTCGTTGTTCATCTTGTAGGCGAGCGAGTCGCGCGCACGCCATTTGGCGATCTGCTCCCACCAGGGGTAGAGCGCCTTCTTGTCGGCCTTGGCGCTCGCACGCCACAAACGCACCATATCCTCCAGCACCCGGCCGACATCGCCGATGATCGGGACCTCGGTGTGGACGTTCTTGTTGATCGACGACGGATCGATGTCGATGTGGATCTTCTTCGAGTTCGGCGAGAAGGCGGTCAGCCGCCCGGTGATGCGGTCGTCGAAACGCGCGCCGATGCAGATCATCACGTCGCAGTCATGCATGGCCATGTTGGCTTCATAGGTGCCGTGCATGCCGAGCATGCCCATCCAGTTCTTGCCCGATGCTGGATAGGCGCCGAGGCCCATCAGCGTCGAGGTGATCGGGAAACCGGTGAGATCGACCAGTTCGCGCAGCAGATGGCTCGCTTCCGGGCCGGAATTGATGACGCCGCCGCCGCTGTAGATGATCGGCTTCTTGGCACCGGCCATCAGCTCGACCGCCGCCTTGATCTTTTCCAGGTCGCCCTGGACCTTTGGCTGGTAGCTGGTGCGCGGCGCGATCTGCGGCGGGACGTAGAATCCCCTGGCGAACTGCACGTCCTTCGGGATATCGACGACGACCGGACCGGGGCGGCCGGTGGTCGCGACATGGAAAGCCTCGTGGATGGTCGCAGCGAGCTCGTTCACGTCCTTCACCAGCCAGTTGTGCTTGGTGCAGGGGCGGGTAATGCCAACCGTATCGCATTCCTGAAAAGCGTCGGAGCCGATCAGCGAGGTCGGCACCTGCCCCGTCAGGCAGACCAGCGGGATCGAATCCATCAGCGCGTCCTGCAGCGGCGTCACGGCATTGGTGGCGCCGGGACCGGAGGTCACCAGCATGACGCCGGCCTTGCCGGTCGAGCGCGCATAGCCTTCGGCTGCATGGCCGGCGCCCTGCTCGTGGCGCACCAGTATGTGCTCGACATCGTCCTGCTGGAAGATCTCGTCATAGATCGGAAGGACAGCGCCGCCGGGATAGCCGAAGACATGCTTGACGCCATTGTCCTTCAGCGCCTGCACCACCATTTCGGCACCTGTCATCTCGCGCCGCTCGTTCTGTCCGTTGCTCATCGGTCTGGTCCCGTACTGTCGCCATTGGGCGTTTGCTGGTCGTTTAGTCGTGTTTCAGGCAATAAAAAAGGCCCCCGAGGGAGCCTGTGTCTTGCGCATGGGGGGTTTTTGCCCGGCGGTTACACCGCCTTGCCCACGCGCTTTCCTACGAGAATGAGTGCCGTTTTCATGGTGGCGGACACTAAGGGCGGGCAAGGCAGCCTGTCAACGGGAAAAATCGCGCCGGCGCGCACAGCGTACAGGCGCGACTGCGGTGTCAGCCCGGCGCCTTGCAGCGGGAAACGCGTGGATCGCATTTGGACGCCTTCCTGGCCTCCATCTTCTCTGGCGGATGGTGGGGTGCCACCCTTGCCGGGCCATGGTGCTGGGGCATGTGCATTGCCAACGCTTGCTGATGCGGCTTTTGTTGCCCGCCACCGAGTGCAAGACGCTGCCCCGAAACCGGCTTGGGCGAAACCGGTTTGGGCGACGATTTGACAACGATGCGTCCGTCGCCCGCGGTCCTGTCGACATGCAGCTTGAGCGCATCGGCCTTCGCGCCGTTGCCGGCGACCATCCGCTTGCTCACGGCGTCGCCAGGCTTCACGACGGCCGGATTGCTGGCAGCCACCGCGCCGGGGGAAATGGCCTTGCCGCCGATCGCAGTCTTGGAGCCCGCCACGATTTGCCCGTTCCCCTTTGTATTGCCGGCAAGTCTCTTGATCTCGGCGCCCCTGGAAGCATCGAGCCGTGCACTGGCAAACACGCCTTTGCGCGGAGGAACCAATTTTGCCGCCTTGATCGACTCGATGACGGGCTTCGGGAGTTGCTGCAGCCGGGGTCCGGCATTGATTGCAACCACCTGATTGCCAAGCCGCACGTGCGGCGCCTTGTTGACCAGGACCGTCTGGTTGATGATCGTCGTGTTGCGCACGATGCCGACGTTCTCAGTGGCAGGCCGTACCACTCTGACCAGATCGACCGCGCCGATCGCCGCCACCGGCACGAAACACCACCAGGAATCGGCGAAGGCGACATCTACGTCGGGTGGTGCCGGCGCCCAGCCGACATCATTGCCGCCCTGGCGCCAGACCACCCAGGCTGGCGCCCATTGATCGCCGGCGATCCACACCCAGCCGAAATCGGGATCGTAGGCCCAGCGGCCATAGTGATAGACGACATCGCCGAATGGCTCGGTGGACTGCCAGTACCAGCCATCGTCGGTCCAGACCCACCTGCCTTCGGTGTAGGGCCGCCATTCGGTACGGACCGAGGGAACCCAGACATCGCCGAAGCGGCTGGAGGTTCGCCATCCGCCATAGTTCGAAAGCCTTTCGCGGACGGTAACGGCAATTTCCGCCGCATGCGCCTGCGTTCCGGGCAGCACCAGCGGGCCGGTCAGGGTCGCGCTCAAGGCCATGACCGCGGCCATTGCCGCTGCGCGTCCACGCCGGCCAAGGGAGCGACATGAAGACGCTTGGATAAAAGGTATGATGATCATAACGGGCTCCAGAGTTCCGCATCCAGAAAATCCCGGGAACCGTCCTGTTGCCCGCCACCCCTTCCCGGCTTCTCACCGATCGGTTGTCATCGGCCTCGGTGACCGCATTGCGGCATTTGACCATCAATTTTGCGCGACCGGCGCGGCATTCACAAATGGGACGTTCGTTTCCGGCGCCCGGGCGATTCCGAAACCGTCCGGCGATCTCATTTATAGGATAGACCATTGAAATCGCTGGAAACTATGGTGGGGCGTGACGAGGGCCGCCATCTCTGACGATACTTGATCGTCCGGCGGCGAGCCCGGCGGAGCCACCACCATGACGATCTGGATTTCACGGGAGGAAACCTGATGCTCGACAAGCCCTCTAGCAAGAACACGGCCCCTAGCAAGAAACTGTCCGACCTGCTCGATCAATTCGGCGCCGCGCTTGCTGCCAATGACATCGAGAAGGCGGTCGATTGCTTTCAGGAGGATTGCTACTGGCGCGACCTTGTTACCTTCACCTGGAACATCAAGACCATGGAAGGCCGCGACCAGGTCCGCGACATGCTGAAAAGCCAGTTGTCGAACACCAGGCCATCGCATTTTTCAATCGCCAAGGGCGAGGACGCGACCGAGAGCGGCGGGCTGATCGAGGGCTGGATCAGCTTCGAGACGGAAGTGGCACGCGGCTTCGGTCATATCAGGCTGAAGGACGGCAAGATCTGGACGCTGCTGACCACCATGGCCGAGCTGAAAGGCCACGAGGAGCCGGCAGGCTTTGCGCGGCCGATGGGCGCCAGGCACGGCTCGGGCAAGAACCGTCCGACATGGAAAGAAGAACGCGAGAGGGAAGCCGCCGAGCTCGGCTTCAAGACGCAGCCCTATACGGTCATCATCGGCGGCGGCCAGGGCGGCATCGCGCTCGGCGCGCGGCTGCGGCAGCTCGGCGTGCCGACCATCATCATCGAGAAGAACGAGCGGGCCGGCGACAGCTGGCGCAAGCGCTACAAGTCGCTCTGCCTGCATGACCCGGTCTGGTACGACCATCTGCCCTATATCGATTTCCCGAAGAACTGGCCGGTTTTCTCGCCCAAGGACAAGATCGGCGACTGGCTGGAAATGTATACCAAGGTGATGGAGCTGAATTACTGGTCCTCGACCGAGGCCAAAAGCGCGTCCTATGACGACAAGACGAAGGAATGGACCGTTCTCGTCCACCGCGACGGCAAGGACATCACGCTGAAGCCGAAGCAGCTGGTGTTGGCCACCGGACAGTCCGGCAAGGCCAATCTGCCAAAATTCAAGGGCATGGAGACCTTCAAGGGAGACCAACACCACTCCTCGAAGCATCCGGGTCCCGACGCCTATGCCGGCAAAAAGGCCGTCGTCATAGGCTCCAACAATTCCGCCCACGACATTGCCGCGGCCCTTTGGGAAGCCGGCGCCGACGTGACCATGGTGCAGCGCTCGAGCACCCATATCTCCAGGTCCGACACGTTGATGGAAATTGGACTGGGTTCGCTCTATTCGGAGCAGGCGCTGCAGAATGGCATCACCACCGCCAAGGCCGATCTCATCTTCGCTTCGCTGCCCTACAAGATCCTGCACGAGTTCCAGATCCCGGCCTATGCCGAGATGAAGAAGCGCGACGCGGCATTCTACAAGGGTCTGGAAAAGGCCGGCTTCATGCTCGACTGGGGCGACGACGAATCCGGCCTGTTCATGAAGTATCTCCGGCGCGGCTCCGGCTATTATATCGATGTTGGCGCCTCGCAGCTGGTCATCGATGGTTCGATCAAGCTGAAGAGCGGCGTCGACGTCGAGGAAATCAAGCAGCACTCTGTTCTGCTCAGCGACGGGTCGGAACTGCCTGCGGACCTCATCGTCTACGCCACCGGGTACGGCTCGATGAACGGTTGGGCCGCCGATCTGATATCTCGCGAAACCGCCGACAAGGTCGGCAAATGCTGGGGCCTCGGCTCGAACACCACCAAGGATCCCGGCCCCTGGGAAGGTGAGCTGCGCAACATGTGGAAGCCGACGCAACAGGAAGCGCTGTGGTTCCACGGCGGCAATCTGCACCAGTCACGTCACTATTCGCAATTTCTGTCGCTGCAATTGAAGGCGCGGCATGAAGGGATCGCGACGCCGGTCTACGGGCTGCAGCAGGTGCACCACAAGGGGTAGGCGAGCGCCATTCCGGCGAAGCCGGAAGAAAGAAGGAGGCACGGCTTGCACCCTGCCTCCTTCCCTAGGGAATTTACGCCGGCTTACCCGCGGCGAACTGCATCACCACCCGCTGCAGCAGCGGCACGTAATCGCGAAATGTCCGTGTCTTCATGTTGGCGATCTTGCCGCTCTCGTCCCAGATGCGGACCCGGACCGCTTCCTCATGGAAGGGGTTCTTGCGGAACTCGGCGACCTCCTCGGCATTCATCGGCCCGCCCTGCAGCGACAGCGTGTGCACCGAGGCCTGCGAAAGCCTGCCGAAATAGGTCGGGTCGGTGGCGCAGAGATAGCGCTTGGCGGCGACATGCAGCCTGACGCATTCGACGATGACAGGTGGAAAGAACGGCGCCAGCACCTCGCCGCCGGCCTCGTCATGATGCTTGTCCTCGACATCCTCGGGCGAATAGGTGCCGAACTCGCTGGTGTAATGGCCGATGTCGTGCAGCAGCGCCGCCGCCACCAGTTCGTCCGGCGCGCCGTCCTTTTCAGCGAACCAGGCACCCTGCAGCATGTGCTCCGACATGGTGACGGGTTCGCCGAGATAGGATTCGGCGCCCCGGCGCTCGAAGATGTCGGCGATGAACTCGACGATGGTGTCCGCGTTCAAATCCTGGCCGCTCATTCCGCGGCCTCCTTGAACCCGTGCTCGATTGCCGCGAGCGTCGACAGCAGACCGTCCTTGTCTGCGTAGCAACCCTGCAGCCAGCGCTTACCGGTACCGGAAAACGCCTTGCGGGCATGCATGACGCGGGTGTTGTCGACGATGAACGCTTGCCCCGCTTCGAGCTTGAACGTCACCTCGAAGGATGGATCCTCGATCAGTTCCGCAAACCGGCGATAGGCGGCGTAGTACGCTTCCATATCGCTGAACGGCACGTCGACCGTCGGCGCCAGCGAGCGGTTGTTGAAGCGGATGCAAATCAGCTCGCCATCGGGCCCGAGCTCGATCATCGGCCGCTTCGCGTGCAGCCGCACGCCGGAAGAGCCGGCATACTCGAAGCGCGCCGGGCATGAGCTCAGCAGCCGGAAGCCTTCCGGGTTCTCAGCCTGCAGCGCAGCCGCGACTGCAAACCCATCGACGACACTGGACTCGCCGCCCTCAACCGTATTCTCGATGCAGGACAGGATCTGCAGCGTCGGCACAGGGTCGCGATAGGGATTGTCGGTGTGCGCCTGGAGGCCGAGATTCGTGTAGGCGAGATTGTTCGGATTGACCTCGGCGCGCACTTCGAACCAGCGCCCGTAATTGGTTTCCCTGATGTAGCCGAAAAGATCGGACACTTTGCACAGTGCCCCGGATTCGGTCGGCAGATCGTCCATCACCGCGAAGCCACAGGTTTTCACCGCCGACAGCCATTGCCCCAGCACAGCGCGATCGCGGCTGGCCGCAACATAGCCGGCGCGCGGCACCGAATTCTGCATCGAGGCCTTGGTCCATCGCACGGTGGCCTCGCCTGTCCAGCCGGGCTGGCGGCCTGCGTCACGATCATAGGCATTGGCGCTCAGCCATGCCGCGGGAAAGCTGACCGTCTTCTGCTCGGGCACGAAGCTGACTTCCAGGGCGCCGCCTTTGATCGACGCGGCGCCGATCCTGGTGTCGGCGGGAATGTCGAGAATGGTGATGAGCCGTTGACCATTGCCGGCGCTGCGCGTCTTGTCGTCCAGCGCATTGTCGCGCAGCCACATGGCGTGAAAACGGCTGCGCGACCCGTCCTGCCAGCCAAGGTCGATTGTTCTGCCTTCGTCGCCGATCCGCGCCTGGGTGAGCATGGAGATCCGTTCCTGTCCATTGCGTCCCCCGCAGCCTGATCCGCAGGGTTTCTATTGCATGTTGATCGCGCGACAGACATAACTCAAATTATCATTTTTTAGCCAATGACCGCAGAATAATAATGGCTCGTACAAATACACCGGTGCCGCCTCTGGACTGGCTGCGCAGTTTCGAGGCGGCGGCGCGGCTGTCGAATTTCAGCGCGGCGGCAGCCGAGCTCGGTCTCACCCAGGCAGCCGTCAGCCAGCACATCCGGTTTCTCGAGGAGCGGCTCAAAACACGTTTGTTTTCGCGGCTGGCGCGGGGCGTCGCACTGTCGCCGGAGGGAGCAGCCTACCTGCCTCACATCCAGTCGGCCTTCGCCACCATCGGCAACAGCACCGCGGAACTGTTCGAGCCGCGTGCCGTCCAGACCGTGACCATCCGGGCGCCGATCTCCTTTGCCTTGCTCATGCTGGTTCCGGCGCTGCCCGATCTGGCAAAGTCACTGCCGCGCATCCAGCTCGATCTGGTGACGATCCATCGCCCTGCTGACTACGATCTGCCGGGCTCGGTGCTCGACATCCGCTTCGGCAACGGATCCTTCCCCGGCCGCGAAGCCGACAGGCTGACCGCCGAGCGGCTCGTGCCGGTGGCCGCACCTGCGCTCGCCGGCGACGACGACTGGCCTTCCCAACCGCTGCTTCTGGTCGCCGGCGCGCGCGAGATGTGGGCGGAATGGTTCGCCGCCGCTGGACTGGCTGGCCATCCCAGGCGATCGCACCGCTTCGACAGTTTCGTTACCGCCATGGAGGCGGCGAGCGCCGGCGCCGGCGTGCTTTTGGGCTCGCGGCCGCTGGTCGATGCGGCGCTCGACAGCAAGACGCTGGTCAGGCTTTCCGACTATGAACTTTCCAGCACATCGGGGCATTTCCTGACCAAGGCGTCGACCGCGCGCCTGACCGGTGCCGAGCAGGATTTCCGGAAGTGGCTGCTGTCGCGCCTCTCCGGTTCGGCGCCGGCATGACTGGTTACGAGATTGGCCTGATCCGCTTCCAGTAGATCAGCGTGCCGGTCAGCCCGCCATGCGGCTTCAGGGCATAGTCCGGTATCTCGCCGGCCAGCGTGAAGCCCAGCCGCTCATAGAGGCCGGAAGCGCCCTCCTCGGTTGCCGTGTCCAGAACCAGCAGCGTGCGGCCTTTCTCCACCGCAAGGCTCTCGGCGGCCCGCATCAGGCGCGTTCCCACACCCCTGCCCCGGTGGTCGACTGATGTCATCAGTTTGGCGATCTCGGCCCGGTGCGGCTGGTTGGGCGGGCAGTCGAGCAGCAAGGTCACGGTGCCGACCAGGTTTTTGCCATCCCAGGCGCCAAGCACCGATCTTTCGCCCCTTGCCGCCGCGGCCAGCGATTTTTCCCAGAACGTCCTTGCCGCCTGCGGCGCCAACGGATGCATGAAGCTGACCGAACCGCCGGCCGCCACCGTTGCGACCAGCAATTCGGCCAGCATGTCCTGCGTCTCGGCAGCCGGGTTCAGGGTTGCGATCTCGATCGAGTTCATGTGCAGGATATCCTGTGATTGAGATAGAAGCGGGCGCATTGCTGTCAGTCCAGATGGCGCGCGCGGCGTCGCTTTCGCGCCGCCTTGATGGCGCTGATGCGGTCGGCGTCTTCGTGCCCGAGATGCCGCCCGCGCTCGAGGATCTCGAGCGTGTACTCCTCATAGGTCAGGCCAAGCCGCTCGGCTCTGTCCATGCGCAGCAGCATGACCTCGTGGCTCGGCGCCTTCCACGCCTTGGCATGGGCGGCCTGCCAGGCAAGAAAGATGTAGGGATCGCCCTTGCCCCATGGCGGGCTCTTGTACTCATCGAGAGGCGGCCCCCCATTATGGGAGCGCTTTGGTCTTCTTGCCATTGTGTCAGCCCCTGACCAGCGCGACGAGATAGTCGGCGCCGGGCTCGAGGGCATGGAAGGTGCAGTCCGACGGCGCCCCGAGCGCCAGGCAGTCGCCTGATACAAGCTTGTGCACCGCCTCACCTTCGATGAATTCGAGCCGCCCGGAAATCAGCCATATCTGCTGCTTGATGAAAGCGTAGGAGGCCGCCGGAAAGCTGACTTTGGCGCCCGCCGGCAGATGCACCTTGATCAGTTCCAGCGGCATATCGCCAGCCGGCGAAAGATGCCGCCTGACATAGCCGGTGTCGGGATCGCGCCACACCGGCTGGTCGGCCTCGCGCAATATCCCGCCGCCCTGCAATTCCGCGCGTGCGATCAAGGTCGACAGCGTCATGCCGAAGGCCGACGCGATGCGCACCAGAAGCGCCGCCGTCGGGCTGGTCTTGCCCCGCTCGATCGTGCTGAGCATGGCCTTCGAGACGCCGGAACGCTCCGCGAGTTCGGCCAGGGACCAGTCGCGCACGATCCTTTCGGCGTGTATCCTGCGGCCGATCGTCGAGGAAATGTCGTTCGCTATATCATCCATATGTCTATTATAGCGAAAAATAGACGCCGGAGAAGAGCCGCCTTGCGACAATTTTCACGGGCCCCTTAATGCTCTCTACACCATCCGACCTCATCGGGCCTTAACCCCATTCGGGTAGGATCGATGTTCCAGGGAAATGGGGATTGGCCTGTCCATGTATGTCGAACGCGAAGCCTCCGTTGGAGCACCGACATCGCAGGAGCGCCGCGACGCAGAGCAGAACGACAAGCGCATCCTCGGCAATGTCGTGCAATGCGATGGCGCGCGCGCCACCATCAGCGCCTACGCGAACGACGCCGACGGCGCGGTGACCGGCCTGTGGACGGTCGGCAAGATGATTTCCATCAATCTCGGATCGACGCGAACCGTCGGCCTGGTCTACGCAATCGGTAAGTCGGATCGCGCGTGGAGCAATGAGGGCCAGAACGCCATCGAGGTCAGCATCGAATTGATCGGCGAAGTCCGTGACGGAGCAGAGCCCGGCGCCAAACCGGTCTTCGACCGCGGCATCACCACCTATCCGCATATCGGCGCCGTTGCGCATCGCATCCGCACCCGCGACCTGCAGGCGGTCTATGACCTCGCGGGGCGTCATTCGATCACGATCGGCACGCTAGCGCAGGACGAGACGATCGCCGCCAACATCGCCATCGACGATACGCTGGCGCGTCACTTCGCCATTGTCGGCACGACCGGCGTCGGCAAATCCACCGCCGTCTCGCTGCTGCTGCGCAAGTCGATCGCAGCAAGGCCGGATCTGCGCATCCTGATCCTCGATCCGCACAACGAGTTCGCTGCATCGCTGCCCGAATACTGCGTCAGGGTCGATTCCAAAACCCTGGATCTTCCGTTCTGGATGTTCACGCTGGAGGAATTCGCCGAGGTGCTGTTCCGGGGCCGCGAGACCGAGCCGGAAGAAATCGACGCCTTGCGCGACCTCATTCCGGCCGCCAAGAATCTCTACCGCAACCCGAATTCGGGCTCCTATATCAGGCGCGGCAGCGATGCGCTGACCGCCGATACGCCGGTGCCTTACCGCATCGCCGACCTGCTCAAGCAGATCGATGAGCGCATGGGCATGCTCGAAAGCAAGACCGATCGCCCGACGCTCAAATCGCTGAAGACGCGCATCGAATCGGCGGCGGCCGATCCACGTTATCGCTTCATGTTCAACTCGCGCCTGATCGAGGACACCATCCACGAGACGATCGGCAACATCTTCCGCGTGCCGCATCATGGCCGCCCGGTAACCTGCTTCGAAATGGCCGGCATGCCGTCGGAAGTGGTCAATTCGGTCTGCTCGGTGCTGGCGCGCCTGGCCTTCGACCTCGCTCTGTGGAGCGAGGGCAAGCTGCAGCTTCTGTTTTTGTGCGAAGAAGCGCACCGCTATATGCCGGCCGACCCGCGCCTCGGCTTCGCGCCGACAAGGCACGCGCTGTCGCGCATCGCCAAGGAAGGCCGCAAATATGGCTGCTATCTCGGCGTCGTCACCCAGCGCCCTGGCGAGCTCGACTCGACCATCCTGTCGCAATGCTCGACTTTTTTCGCCATGCGGCTTGCCAATGAGCAGGACCAGGCGATCATCCGCTCGGCGATTGCCGATTCTTCCGCCTCGACGCTTGCCTTCCTGTCCTCCATGGGCCAGCGCGAAGCCATCGCCTTTGGCGAAGGCGTAGCGACGACCATGCGGCTGAAGTTCGAAAAACTGCCGAGCCACCTGCTTCCTGGCACCGCCAAGCGCGAAGAGGCCGCCTCGTCGAAGCCGGGCGACGATGTCGATCTGGTGGCGATCGTGGAACGACTGCGCAACGTGCCGAAATCAACGCAGCAGGCGATGGCCTTCGCCGAGGTCGTCGATTCAGGCCGCCAGGCCGGCGATCCCGACTACCGCAAGCCACCCGCCGCACGCGCGCCATCGGACGACGATTTCGACATGCGCTACGGCCTCAAGCCCGCAACCTTCGGCCTGCGCCCGCAAAACGATTGAGTTTGGGCGTCACGCACATCGGCGGATGGGTCTGAGCACCCAAGTCAGGGCTTCCGATATCCATTGGAAAAGCCTGGGTAAATCCCGTCAGGGAATTCGTCAGGCTGAGTCGGGTGGTGCTGTTTTCGAGAACCGAAGCGGAGCGGACATTTGAGTCCGTGAGCATCGGAAGCGCAGAAAACGGCGCCAGACGGTCAGCCTCACGAATTCAGTGATGGGATTTAGGCGCAGACGCGGTTGCGGCCTTGCCTCTTCGCTTCGTAAAGCTGGCGGTCGGCGCGGCGATAGAACTCTTCGGCTGTTTCCTTGCGGTCCCAGACGGCGAGCCCGACGCTGGTGGTGATCTTGAGGCGGACATTGCCTGACAGCACCGACATGTTGGCGATCGCCTTGCGGATGCGCTCGGCAAACTTGCCCAGAAGCTCGGCGTCCATATTGGGCGTGACCACGGCGAACTCCTCGCCGCCCAATCGCGCCACCACATCGTGGTAGCGCGTCATGTCCTTGAGACAGTTCGCGACGGCCTTGAGCACTTCGTCGCCGACGTCATGGCCGTGGGTGTCGTTGACCTGCTTGAAATGGTCGAGATCGAGGATCATCAGACCGACGGGCTTTTCGATGCGCCGGAACTCCTCGAGATACTCCTTCAGCGCATCATCGAAATAGCGCCGGTTCTGCATGCCGGTCAGGCCGTCGGTCAGCGCCGCATGCTCGAGTGTTTCCGAGCGCGCGCTGAGCGAGACCGTCATGGCGCGCAGCTTGCCTTCCTCCGTCGCCTGTTTGCGGATCAGCGGATAGATGAAGAAAATGCCGAAGAACAGCGCGGTGGCCAGGAGCACGCCGGTCGCGAACAAGAGCTTGTTGAGATAGATGACCTTGTCCAGACCCGAAGCCGTATGCAACTCGTCGGCGAAGGACTGCAGAAGTCCGTAAGCATGCAGCGTCACCAGGCCGGCGGCCAGGATCACGAATATAAAGACGAAAAATGCTGATTCCGCCTTGTGGAAACGCATCTGCTCCCCGTTGGAAAAGTGCCCACTGATCTTATGGCATGGGCGGGCTTACGGAGGGTTAATTTGGACAACCACAACGGGAACCTTTCCTTGCAGGTAAACTTTTCAGGTTGCATCGGAAGCAAGCGCTGAGATCGTGGTTTCCAGATCATCACCGGGGCGCAACCTCAGCCATTCCGGCCCCAATTGATGCCTGAACCAGGTGGTTTGCCGCTTGGAATATTGCCTGGTCGCGATCTTGGCGCGTTCGATTGCCTCGGGAAAGCCAATCTCTCCGGCCATCGCTGCCTGCAGTTCGCGAACGCCGATCGCTTTCATCGCCGGCAATTCGGGATCGAGACCAAGTGCCGCAAGCCGCTTGACCTCGTCCAGCGCGCCCTTGTCCAGCATCTGGTCGAAGCGTTTGTCGATGCGAGCGACCAACGCCGCCCGATCCGGATCGATCACCAGGAAACGCGCGCTTTCCCTGTCGATGAGCGGCTGGCCGCGTTCCGCCTGCCATTCCAGGATCGAACGGCCAGACGCATCGAGAACCTCCAATGCCCGCACGATGCGCTGGCTGTCGGTTGGCTTGAGCATCATGGCGGCCGCCGAATCCTCGCGCAGCAGCAGGCTGTGCAGCTTGACGGCGCCCTGCTCCTTCAATTCGTAGCGCCAACGGTCGCGGACCCGCTGCGGAATGTCGGGCATTTCAGAAATGCCCTCGGCCAGCGCACGAAAGTAGAGCCCGGTGCCGCCGACAAAAATCACTGGCCGTTCGGAGAATGTGCCGTCGTCGATCAACTTCCTCACGTCGCGCAGCCAGGCGCCGGTGGAATAGGCGGTGGCCGGTTGGACATGGCCATAAAGATAATGCGGTGCGCGGGCGAGGTCGGCCGCCTCAGGCCGGGCGGTCAGCACGTCGAGCACCGAATAGCCCTGCATGGAATCGGTGTTGACGATCACACCACCCTTGCGCTCGGCCAGATCGAGCGCAAGCGCCGACTTGCCGCTGGCGGTCGGCCCGGCTATCAGGATCGCGTTCTTCACGCGGCCCTCGCCCGCCTGCCCGCCGGAATGTTTCATGCCGCTCATCGCCACGCTTGTTTCCCGTCCCACTGAGCGCGCTTTGTCGCTGTCGCTTGCGAATATGGCCTCACGGTCGGTCGGCGCAAGCGCTGTTGTCTGGCTGGCCGAAGGTATTGCCTGCGATCTCGTCCTGCCTGAGGCAGCCGACGACGCCGTCACGAGCGCCGTCTTGCGCACGGCACTCGCCAGCGAGGCGGTCGACGTGATCGTCCAAGAGGCAGAAACCCGCCGCAAGAAAATCCTGATCGCCGACATGGATTCGACCATGATCGACCAGGAATGCATCGACGAGCTGGCCGATGAGATCGGCGTCAAGGATCGGGTTGCCACGATTACCGCGCGATCCATGAATGGTGAGATCGCCTTCGAACCGGCTTTGCGTGAACGGGTGGCGTTGCTCAAGGGCCTCGACGCCGCCGTGGTCGATCGCATCGTCGCCAATCGCCTGACGCTGGCCGCGGGCGGCCGTGTTCTGGTCCGGACCATGCGCGCCAACGGCGCCTGGACGGCACTCGTGTCTGGCGGGTTCGAGGTCTTCACGACGCGCATCGCCGCCATGCTCGGCTTCCAGGAGAACCGCGCCAATCGCCTGCTCGAGCAGGACGGCCGCTTCATCGGGCTGGTCGGCGAACCGATCCTCGGCCGCGCCGCCAAGGCCGACGCGCTGATCGAAATTTCAGCGCGCCTCGGCCTGACGCCCGCCGACGCCATCGCCGTCGGCGACGGCGCCAATGATCTCGACATGATCCGCCTTGCCGGCACCGGTGTCGCGCTCCATGCCAAGCCGACGGTGGCGGCACAGGCCAAGGTCCGCATCGATCATGGCGACCTGACCGCACTGCTCTATGTGCAAGGCTACAGGCAGGAGGACTTTGTGCAATGAAACCAATGCGCACCGAGCGCCTGATCCTGCGCAACTGGGAGGATCGCGACCGCGACCTGTTCCACCGCATCAACTCCGACGACCGGGTGATGGAGTTCTTTCCGTTCCGCCGTGGCCGCGCCGAGGCGGATGCCAAGATGGATCAGTTCCGCGCCGCCATCGATCGCGACGGCATTGGCTTTGCGGCCGCAGAAATCGCCGCATCGGGGGAATGTATCGGTTTTGTCGGTATAACCGGAACCGATCACATGGACCTCCTGCCAGCCAGCATGATCGAGATCGGCTGGCGATTGGCGCCTGAATTCTGGGGCAGAGGTTACGTCACCGAGGCGGCTCAGGCATGGCTTGCCTACGGCTTCGAAACACTCGGCCTTGACGAAATCGTCTCCTTCGCCGTCGCGGACAACCGCCGCTCCACCGCCGTCATGGAGCGCCTCGGCATGAGAGCCGATCCACCGGCCGACTTCGATCATCCCGGCATTCCCGACAGCCACCCCGCGCTCAAGCGCCATGTGTTCTACCGGCTCTCCCGCGCCGATTGGGAACAAGGAGAAAGGGCGGCTTGCTAGCCGCCCTTTTCATTTAAGATGAGGATTTCGCCGGATCTGGCGGACCTCAGTCCATTCGGATCGTCACGAACCTGAGCTCGCCGGTCTTCGAGGCCAGCATCAGCAGCGCATTCTTGCGCCCCTGTTCCTTCAAGGCGCCGATGCGGTCCATGACATCCTTGGGGGTGGCAACCGATTCCTGTGCGATCTCGGTGATCACCTCGCCGGGCTGGATGCCGCGTTCGGCGGCTGCAGAGTCCTTGGTGACGTCGGTGATGACGACGCCCGAAACATCGGCCGCAATGCTGAACTTCTTGCGTGTCTCGTCGTTCAGTTCGCCGACCGTCATGCCGAGCACCGAAGCAGTGGAAACGGCTGGAGCCTTGTCACCCTTGTCCTGATCGGTGTTGCTGCCCTCCTCGCCGCTGGCGAGTTTTTCGCCGTCCTCGAGCCGGCCGAGCGTTACTTTCACGGTCTGCTCGACACCCTTGCGCACGATGAGCACATCGACCGCCTTGCCGACCGGGCTTTCGGCGACGACGCGCGGCAGATCGCGCATCTCATGGATGTCCTTGCCGTCGAACTTGATGACGACATCGCCCGCCTGGATGGTGCCATTGTCGACCGGGCCGCCCTTGATCACGCCGGCGACCAGCGCGCCCTTGGCGGTCGCCATGCCGAGGCTTTCGGCGATGTCGTCGGTCACCGGCTGGATGCGCACGCCCAGCCAGCCGCGCCGCGTCTCGCCGAACTGGCGCAACTGGTCGACGACGCCGGACGCGAGCTGCGAGGGGATGGAGAAGCCGATGCCGATCGAACCGCCGGAAGGCGAAATGATCGCCGTGTTGATGCCGATGACTTCGCCCGCGCTGTTGAACAGCGGTCCGCCGGAATTGCCACGGTTGATCGCGGCATCGGTCTGGATGAAGTCGTCATAGGGGCCGGAATTGATGTCGCGGTTGCGGGCAGAGACGATGCCGACCGTCACCGTGCCGCCGAGGCCGAACGGATTGCCGATCGCCATCACCCAGTCGCCGACGCGCATCTTGGTGGAATCGCCGAACTTCACCGCCGTCAGCTTGTGGCCTTTCGGATCGACCTTGAGCACGGCGACATCGGTCTTGGTGTCGGTGCCGACCAGCGTCGCCTTCAAGGTGACACCATCGGAGAAATTGACCTCGATGTCATCGGCATCGGCAATGACATGGTTGTTGGTGACGACGATGCCTTGCTCGGCATCGATGACGAAGCCGGAGCCCAGCGACTGCACCTTCTGCGAGCCGTTGTCCTTGTCACCGCCGCGGTTCTTGAAGAAATCGTCGAAGAAATCCTGGAAGGGCGACCCCTCGGGCAATTGGGGCATCGGCACGGCGCCCGGGCCTTCGGTGCCCTTGACCGTCTGCGAGGTCGATATGTTGACCACCGCGCCGAGCAGGCCTTGCGCCAGATCGGCGACCGAAGCGGGTCCATCGGCGGCAAATGTCGGCGTCACGAAGGACGGGACAGCGACGGCGCTGACAAGAAGTGCCGCCGCGCCGGCGATGAATGTCCGCCGAGCCGCGCACAGAATTGTATTGGATGTCATCGAGAAGCCTCCCGGTATCCTTGAAAAGAAAAGCGCTTCGACGAAAACGCCGCGTCACGCCATGTTGGCAAAAAATACGGCACGTTTGCGGCTATGACTATCGGCAGAGGATAAATCATCGCCGCCGTCATGCGCCCCGCACCAGCCAAACGATGCCGACGCCGATCACGATCGCCGCCAGCCCGGCGATCCGCAGCGCGTTCTCGGGCAGCGACAGCACTTCGGTGGCAAGTTTCCTGGCCAGGCCGGGAAAACCGCCATAGACCAGACCCTCTATGACAAGGACCAGGCCCATGGCGGCAAGAAAATCCTGCACCGGCCGCTACTGGCCGGTGCTGGGCTGTGCCGCCGGCGCGGCGGGTGCCGTCGCCGGAGCGTTTGGCGCAGGCGAAGCCGGCTTTGCCGGCCCCTCGCTGCCGTCGGGATTGCGGAAGAAACGGAAGAACTCCGAGTTCGGCGACAGCACCATCGTCGTTCCGGTGTTGTCCAGCGCCGTGCCATAGGCATTCATCGACCGGTAGAAGTCGAAGAAGGCCGGATCGCGCTGATAGGCTCCCGCGAAGGTGGCGCTGCGCTGGGCTTCGCCCTCGCCGCGCAGGATTTCCGACTCTTTTTGCGCTTCGGCGACAATCTCGACCACTTCGCGATCGGCGCGGGCCGTGATGCGCTGCGCCGCTTCGTTGCCGCGTGCCCTCAGCCGGGCAGCTTCCGCCAGGCGTTCCGCCTTCATGCGGTCGAAGGTCTGCTGCGAGACTTCGGCCGTGAGATCCGTGCGGCGAATGCGGACATCCTCGATCTGCAGGCCGAGCGATGTGGCATCGGGCCTGAGCTGGTCGCGGACTTCGCGCATCATCACGCCGCGCTCTTCGGAGAGTGCTGCCTCGAAATCACGCAGACCATAGACACGGCGCAAGGCAGCGTCGAGACGCGTCCTGAGCCGGGCCTCGGCCAATTCGATCTGACCGGACACGGCGGAGCGGAAGACCCGCGGATCCGAGATGCGGTAGGCGATGAAGGCATCGACCTCATAGAACTTGCCGCCCGAGACCTGGACGCGGATGTTGTCGAGGTCGAAGCGCAGCACCCGGTTCTCGATCAGCTGCACCGTATCGGCGTCGAAGAACGAGAACGGCGCCTTGAAGTAGATGCCGGGTTCGCTCTTGACGTCGACGATCTCGCCGAACCTGAGCACCAGCGCCTGCTGACGCGCATTGACCACGAAGACCGACGAATAGAGCAGGAACAGGATAACCGCTGCTGCGACGACGATGATGGGAAGACGGTTGGCCATCACTGGTTACCTCCCGTAACGCCACTGGGCGCAGCGGGTGCCGGCGCTTTCGGCTGCAATGCCGGCAGCGGCAGATAGGGAACGACCCCTTGCCCGTTGCCCTGCTCGACGATGACCTTGCTCGAATCCTTCAGAACCTTCTCCATGGTTTCCAGGTAGAGGCGCTTGCGCGTTACATCGGGCGCCTTGGCATATTCGTCATAGACCGAGATGAAGCGCTGCGCCTCACCCTCGGCTTCCTGCACGACCCGGTTCTTGTAGGCGGCCGCGTCTTCGCGGATCTGTGCGGCCTCGCCGCGCGCCTGCCCGAGCTTCTGGTTGGAGTACTGGTTGGCCTGCTCGACGAACTTGTCCTCGTCCTGCTCGGCGCGCTGCACCTCGTCGAACGCATCGGCCACTTCACGTGGCGGTGCCGCATCCTCGATCGAGACGGCGTTGACGTTGAGACCGGCCTTGTAGCCGTCCAGCGTCGTCTGGATGATTTCACGCACCGAGGCGGCAATGCCCTGGCGGTCGTCGCGGAAGATGTCCTGCGCCGGCCGGCGGCCGACGGCTTCACGCATGGCGCTTTCGGCAACCTGCCGCAGCATGCCGTCGGGATCGGACACATCGAAGAGATACGCGCTCGGGTCGGAGACCTGATAGGCCACCGAGAACTGGACGTTGACGATGTTCTGGTCGCCGGTAAGCATCAGCCCGGACGTGTTGCCGCTCGTCGCGCCGCCGCCGCCGATGTCGACGAGCTGCTCGGAAATCTTGGCCGTTTCGACGGTTTCGAGCGGCCACCAATGGAAATGCAGGCCAGGCTGCGACAGTTCGGTCTTCGGCTTGCCGAAGCGCAATTCGACCGCGACCTCGTCGGGCTGCACGGTATAAACCGCCTTGAACGCCCACAGCACCACAAGTGCAGCCGCGATCAGGGCGAAGATAGCCGGGCTCGCGCCGCCGCCACCCGGAAGAGCGCGCCGCAGCCGGTCCTGGCCGCGGCGGATGATGTCTTCGAGATCTGGAGGCGAGCCCTGTGGCCCGCTGGGTCCCTTTGGACCCTGCCCCCAGGGTCCCTGATTGTTGCCGCCGCCACCCCATGGGCCGCCGCCACCGCCGCTTTTGTCGTTCCAGGGCATGAATGTCCTTTCGCTTGGAATTCCCTCAAGCGCCGGTATTACGGCGCAAAATCCAGTATTGTTCTTCTATAGGGACGCCACGAGGCGCTTTCAACGCGATGCGCTGCCGACTTCGTCCGATTTGTCCGGTCGCGACCCTTTGTCTTCCTTCAATGCCCCTTCAATGCCCCTTTTTTCAGTCAATGTCTCTCTCGACGCCGCTCGTAAACCGAATAGCGCGTCGGGTGGCTGTCCTTTTCCCCGGCCGGGACGTCGTGCGAGCTGACAATACGCCAGGAATCGGGATCGATCGGCGGGAAATGCGCGTCCCCTTCGACCGCTGCCAGCACATGGGTGACATGCAGCCGATCGGCCAGAAGCATGGCCTGGGCATAGATTTCGCCGCCACCGATGACGCACACCTCGTCCACACCGACCATGCGGCGCCCGCGCTCCGTCGCCAGTTGGATCGCGGCTTCGAGCGAATGTGCCACCTCTACGCCCTCGGCGCGCCAGGTCTTGTCGCGGGTGACGATGATGTTCAACCTGCCCGGCAGCGGCCGGCCGATGCCCTCATAGGTCTTGCGGCCCATGATGATGGGCTTGCCCATCGTATCGGCCTTGAAGCGCTTGAGATCGGTGGAGAGCCGCCACGGGAGCCCGCCGTCCCGCCCGATCACGCCGTTCTCGGCGATGGCAACGTAAATTGCGACATGCATCAATTGTCGTCCGTTGGCTCGAGGATCAGGATGTCGATGTCGCGCTCAGGGTAGAAATCACCCGCCGTCATCTCGAAGGTCGTCGGTCCGGTCTTTTTGACATTGTCGCCGCAGAACGAGACCAGGGCTTTCGGATTGCCCTTGTCGATCGTCAGCTTGAACTTGCCGATCGTGCCGGTGGCCCAGTTGCCGCCGGTGGTCAGGATATAGGCGATGCGGTTCTCGACATATTTGGGGTAGCCGTCAGGGTCGTCCTTGGCCGCCTTGCGCACCGCATTTTCGAATGTGTCGTCCATGCAATAGCGGGCCTTGTAGGCCGCATACTGACCCTGGAATTTGCCGTCGTAGAAGAAGCTGACTGAAGACGTGCCGCCGACGCTCGGCTTGTAGTGGTGGGAAACATGGACGTCCTTGTTGGCCGGAAAGGTCGAGCGCCACCAGTAGGTCGAACGCAATTGCCAGAACGGCGTGTAGACCTTGGTCGTCTCGGTGCCGTCGCTGCCGGTGTCCTCGATGATGATGCCGCGGCTGACCCAGTTATCGACAACCGCTTGCGGCAACATGGCCAGCGCCGCCTTCGCCGCATCGCCGAATGGGTAGAACGGCACGTTTTGCGGCTTCAGCTCTGCGCTGATGTCGATGCCTAGCGCCAACACCTTCTGCTCCAGCTGCGGCTTGACGGCGGCACCGTCGATCGTCACCTCGAAGCCGAGGAAATTGTCGCTCTGGTTTTCGGGAATCGCCGGGATTTCTTCGGGATTGCCCGATATTTCGGGCATCGGGAAAGCTACGATGGCCTCGACATCGCGATCGGTGTTGTTGTGGAAGACATAGTCGACCGTGACCTTTTCCGGCGAGATGAAAAGGTCCTCGCTTTGCATCGCCACGGCATCGCTGCGCGACAGGATCAGGCCGCCAGTGCCAAGTTCGGCAACCGAATCATTGGCAAATACGGGCGCAGCCGACAGGGCCAGCACGGCGGTCAGAACATATCGCAACATGGAAGCCCCCTCGGCTAGAATGCTTGCAGGACCCTAGCCGTTTCAATGTGGCGTTTCAAAGCCCTTCCGCATCCGCTAGCGCACCAAAAAGGGTCTGGAGCAAGCGGTCTGGACACCCAGCAGCGGTCTGGACACGCGCCAGCGCGGTCTGGACACGCGCCAGCGCGGTCTGGACTAACGGGTTCCGATCGGGCAGGAGTTCGCCCATGCGCAAGCTTCTCGTCATCGGCATCGGCGCCGGCAATCCCGACCACATGACCGTTCAGGCCATATCAGGCCTGAACCAGGCGGATGTGCTGTTCATTCCCGACAAAGGCGCGAAAAAAAATGAGCTGGCCGAACTGCGCCGCCGGATATGCGACCGCTTCGTCACCAATCCGAAGTCGCGCCGCGTCGAATTCGACGTGCCGCTGCGCGACCTGCCAATGGAAGATGGGCCGGCCCCCTCCTACCGCTCGACCGTCGATGACTGGCATGAAGCCATCGCCGCCATTTACGAAGGCCTGATCCGCGACGAGATTGCAGGCGACGGCTGCGGCGCCTTCCTGATCTGGGGCGATCCTTCGCTCTATGACAGCGCGTTACGCATCCTCGAGCGCGTGCGCCTGCGAGGCAATGTGGCGTTCGAGCTTGAGGTGATCCCCGGCATCACCGCCGTCCAGGCACTTGCCGCCAGCCACAAGATGGCGCTGAACCGCATCGGCGATTCCGTCCTCATCACCACAGGCCGCCGCCTGACCGAGGAAGGCATGCCGGACAATGCCGGCAGCGCGGTCGTGCTGCTGGACGGCAAATGCGCTTTCAACACGCTTGTAGACAAGGATGTCGTCATCCATTGGGGCGCCTATCTCGGAACGGAAGACGAGATCACTCTCTCCGGCAGGATCGGTGACATCGGCGCAGAGATCGAAAAGGTTCGAGAAGAAGCTCGTCGGCAGAAGGGCTGGATCATGGACAGCTATTTGCTGCGCAAGCCCGGTGAAAAGCAATAAGTCCTACTCCCCTACTCCCCTACTCCCCTACTCCCCTACTCCCTTCCCCCTCACCCAGCATCAATCTCCGCCTGCAATGCCTCCATATGCGTCGCTGCCGCCGAAGCCGCCGCCCGCTCGATGGCGCGAAAACGGCTGACCACCGCCAGCCCCACAGCCGTCAGTTGCGCGCCGCCGCCCTTGCGGCCACCGGTCTGTGCCGCCACCAGCGGCTTGCCGAACACCCGGTTCATGTCCTCGACCAGGTCCCAGGCGTGCTTGTAGGACATCTCCATGCCGCGCGCGGCGGCCGAAATGGAGCCGAAGGCGGCGATCTGTTCCAGGAGTTCGATCTTGCCCGGCCCGACGCGCCCGTCGGGGTCGAGATTTATCCGCAAGCTCAGCGACGGCATCATTACTCTCCGCGGTCCAACCTCATACTAGAAGCTCCCTGGCGAAACCGCTATTCCAAAAAGACATAGCGGGATCACCCATCCACCTCGGCGGGCAGGCCGGCGCCGGTGTTCGCCCGATCGAAGCTCACCGTCTTGATCACCGCGAAAACCTTGCCGCCAAGATGGAGCTTCAGCGCCTGCCGCGACTGTTCAGTGATGCGGGCAAGCACGGTTGCACCATTGCAGTCGATACCGACCTCGACCGCGGGCCCTTCGCCGGGGCTCATCGCGGTAATGGTCCCCGGCAGGATGTTGAGCGCGCTGAGACCCCTCGGCTTTTCGGTGGCGATCATCACATCGCGGGCGCGGATACGGATGCGCACCGGCGTACCTGTCTTCATCGCCAGCTGTGGCACCCGGAACTCGCCCGCGGCCGAGCCGAGCACGGTCATGCCGAAAGTCTCGTCGTGACGCAGCACCCTGGTGTCCAGCACGGCGCCGCCCTCGCCGCGCTCCTCCGCCGGCAACAGGTCGAGCCTTTGCATCACCGCCTCGGTCGGCCCGCTGGCAACGACATTGCCCTGCGCCAGCATCACCACGTCGCTGGCCAGCCTCGCCACTTCGGCGACTGAATGACTGACATAGACGATCGGGATTTTCGTCTCGTCGCGCAGCCTTTCGACATAGGGCAGAATTTCGGCCTTGCGCGCTTCGTCGAGCGAGGCCAGCGGTTCGTCCATGAGCAGCAGTCTGGGGCTGGCAAGCAGTGCCCGGCCGATCGCCACGCGCTGTTTCTCGCCGCCCGAGAGCTTTGCCGGCCGCCTGTTCAAGAGCGGCCCGATGCCGAGCAGGTCGACGACGGCATCGATATCGGCGTAGCGCTCCGCCGGCGGCGTGAACCAGCGGCCGTAGCGAAGATTGCCGGCAACGCTCAAATGCGGAAACAGCCGTGCGTCCTGGAACACTATGCCGATGCGGCGTTTGTGCTTCGGCACGAAAATGCCGGCACCGGTATCGACCAGCACACGGCCGTCGACCTCGATGCGTCCCTTGTCGGGCCGGATTAGCCCGGCAATCATGTCGATCAGCGTCGTCTTGCCCGACCCAGACGCTCCGAACAGCGCCGTCAGCCGCCCAGCGCTTTCGAAGCGGGCGTCGATGGCGAAACCGCCGAGCCGATGACTGATGTCGACGAGAACGCTCATTCGATGTCCAGTCGCCGGCCGACACGCCGCGCCAGCACCTCCGAGGCCACAAGTGCTGCCATGGAGATGACGATGGAGATCAGCGTCAGGCGGAGCGCCCCTTCATCGCCACCCGGCACCTGCGTGAATGTGTAGATCGCCGACGGCAATGTCTGCGTCTCATTGGGAATGTTGGAGACGAAGGTGATGGTGGCGCCGAACTCGCCCATCGCCTTGGCGAAGGCGAGGATGGCGCCGGCGATCAGCCCGGGCAGGATCAACGGCAGCGTGATGGTGGCAAACACCCACAGCGGATTGGCGCCGAGCGTTCCCGCCGCCGCTTCCATCTTGCGGTCCACCGCCTCGATCGACAATCGGATCGCCCGCACCATCAGCGGAAAGCCCATGACGCCGCA
This sequence comes from Mesorhizobium sp. M0618, assembly GCF_040320765.1. Classification (NCBI taxonomy): domain Bacteria; kingdom Pseudomonadati; phylum Pseudomonadota; class Alphaproteobacteria; order Hyphomicrobiales; family Phyllobacteriaceae; genus Mesorhizobium; species Mesorhizobium sp. M0618. The sequence goes on from NZ_JAMYQH010000006.1 coordinate 100,608, forward strand.
GGCCAGCGCCGCACCTGTCCAGCGGAAGGAGAAGACAATGCCGAAATGCTCTGCCAGGAAAGCGCCGGCCGGGCCACGCCGGCCGAAGGTGAGCAGCAGCAGGTAGCCGGTCACCACGGGCGGCAGGATCAGCGGCAGATGCACCAGCCCGTTGAGAACGGTCTTGCCCCAGAACTGTCCCCGGGCAAGCAGCAGCGCAACCAAGATGCCTGGCGGCAGGCTGGCGAGCATCGCCACCGTTGCCACCTTGATGGACAGCCGGACCGCATTCCATTCGTCGGGAGTGAGGTCCAGCAGCCAGTTCATAATGTCAGATGAAGCCCCTGGAACTCAGTTGCTCGGCGCGAGCACCGTAAATCCCTGATCCTTGAACAGCGCGGCCGCCTTGGCCGACTGCAGGCATTTCAGGAAAGCCGGCGTGTCCTTGTCCTTCGAATCGGCGGTCTGGGCAATCGGATAGATGATCGACGGATGCGAATCCTCCGGGAAGGTGCCGACCACCTTGACGCCCTTTTCGGCATGCGCGTCGGTGGCATAGACAATGCCAAGCGCTGCTTCGCCCGTCGAAACCAGCTTCAGCGCCGCGCGCACGTTTTCGGCCTGCGCCACCTTGCCTTCGACCGAGGACCAGACGCCGAGCGATTCAAGTGCGGCCTTGCCGTATTTGCCGGCCGGCACCGCCTTGAAATCGCCCATGGCGAGCTTGCCGTCGCCGATCAGCTTGGCGAGGTCAAAACCCTTCTCGATCCTGGTGTCGACCGCCGAGTCCTTCGGCGCCACCAGCACGATCTGATTGCCCAGCAGCTTCACTTCGGTGTCCGGCTTGGTCAGCTTCTTGTCGGAGAGATATCTCATCCAGTCGACGTCGGCCGAGATGAAGACGTCGGCAGGCGCCCCGCCCTCGATCTGTTTGGCCAGCGCCGAGCTCGCGGCATAAGAGACAGTCGCCGCCTCGCCGACATCGGCCTCGCAGGCCTTGTTCACGGCGTCGAGCGCGTCCTTGAGGCTGGCCGCGGCAAACACCACCACCTTGTCTTCCGCATGTGCTGCCGGCACCGCCGCCATCAACATCGCCGCAAAAGCGCCAATGGCGATCGCCCTTGATCCAAAACCTTTGCGCAGCATGGGAACTCTCCTCGGTTTGAAAGCTAGTCAGCCCTAAGTCTCCGACCGATATATCCGCATGAATATAACAAGGGAAGGCCCGGCGCCCCATGAAAGCGTCCGTACGACACCAATTGTCCTGGAAAGACCGGCAAAGAAACCCTGGAAAGATCAGTGCCCGCAACATCCCCTCCGGGGAACGATCGCCGAGATCGTCAAGGAGCCACCACCTCGCATGTCATGATCGGCGTTGGCGGCGGCCATCGTCACCGCCTCGATCACCAACGAGGCCGTCGCCGATCTCAAGCTCGAAAAGGGCAAGCAGGCCTATGCCGTGGTCAAGGCCTCGGACGTGATGGTAGGCATCGACTAGGGCCTGTCCTAATTTATTGGGCTTAGGCCGCAAGCCTATGGATCAAGGCATCTTCGACATAGATGCCATTGATGGTGTTGTGAGAAAATCGCACCTCACCTAGACCATCAACCCGCATGGCGATACCCAAGCCGGCGATGAGCCGGTCGTCCGCTGATGTGATCTTCACCTTGCTAAGATCTAAAATAGGCTCTTGTGGACGTGCCTTGCGCCAGTCAGCAGCAATGGTTGCCGCATCGAGATATTTTTTTTCGAGATCCTTTCGTGGGCCGCGATAGGCGATAATCATGCGCCAATTGTCGACGTCACTGTTGTACAACCATAGTGCAGCTGCAACTCCGAATCCCTTTTCATCAAGAGCACGAATTAGGTTGATGCCGGCGTCGATGTCGATCCTTACCAACGATCCTGAAGCCATCTGAATATTCCTTGCTCTTCGTCGACCATCGCGTTTCGCATGGCCGTCGCCTCGAACACATCTATCATATCGTAACGCGAAGCTTCATTCCAATCTGAGACCGCCGACCAATGGCCATCGAATACAGGCGACGCCGTCCGGCTTTCGGTAAGATCCACAGACAAGCCAGCCAACGCCACAAGCCGGTTGAGGTCATGGCTGTAAAAGTCTTGGACGAATTTCTTATCAGGAATGGTATCCGGCTGAAAAAGCCGCGAAATTCGTGACTTGATGGCAATTTCCGCAGCGTACCCGAAAAGATAGTAAGCATTCGAATAGCGTTCGTTCTGAAACAAAAGTTCTGCGTCTTGCAGCTTCGCATTGGCTATGGCTTGAAGCGCGGTCCGCTCTAGCGTCATACCGCTATCGGCGCCTTGATCGATGCATCGGCGACGTAGTTTTCCAGCCGGAAATCCTCGAAGCGGAAGGCGAACAGGTCCTTCACCTCGGGGTTGATCCACATCGTCGGCAGCGCCCTCGGCGTGCGCCGCAGCTGTTCGCGCGCCTGCTCGAAATGGTTCGAGTAGAGATGCGCATCGCCAAGTGTGTGGACGAAATCGCCGGGTTTCAGCCCGGTGACCTGCGCCACCATCACGGTCAGCAGGGCATAGGACGCGATGTTGAACGGCACGCCGAGAAAGATATCGGCCGACCGCTGGTAAAGCTGACAGGAGAGCCGCCCTTCCGAAACATAGAACTGGAAAAGGCAGTGGCAGGGTGGCAGCGCCATCGCTTCCACCTCGGCTGGATTCCATGCCGAAACGATCAGCCGCCGCGATTGAGGGTTTTTGCGTATCTCCTTGAGGAGATTCGCGATCTGATCGATCGAGCCGCCATGGCCATCCGGCCAGGAACGCCACTGCTTGCCGTAGACCGGGCCGAGATCGCCATTCCCGTCGGCCCATTCGTCCCAGATCGAAACGCCATGGTCGGTGAGGTATTTGATGTTGGTATCGCCGGCCAGGAACCACAGAAGCTCATGGATGATCGACTTGAGATGCAGCTTCTTGGTCGTGGTGACGGGAAAGCCGCGCGCCAGATCGAAACGCATCTGGTAGCCGAAGACGGAGCGGGTTCCGGTACCGGTGCGGTCGCCGCGATCGGCGCCGTTGTCCAGCACGTGCTGCAGGAGGTCGAGATACTGGCGCATCGGTTCCGGCTCGATTCGGTTGTCCAGCCATCATAGCTTACGGACAGGCAATCGAACACCACAAAGCAGCGCAAGCCCTGCCCGAAGCCAGCCAGTCCCCAACAACATCAGGGCTGGCGCATGGACCGTGCCAGCCCTGCGAATTGAAGCGCGGTCGTCAGAGGGAGCCGAGCTTGCCCAGGTCCTTCGCGACGAGGTAGTAGAAAGTCACCCGGCTCTTGGTGTTGTCGGCAGCCATTGCCTTGCAAGTCTTCTCGATGGATGCATCGGCCTTCGCTGCATCGCTGATGCCGAGCTTCTTGGCGACCCAGTTGTCCCTGACACGCCCGAGTTCCTTCGGGTCGGTGCAGGATACCAGCGAGGAATCGCGGTTCCTGAGCGCGATGCCTAGGTGCTTGACAATCTTTTCAACCGCATCAGCACTGGCGCCGGCATCGTATTTCTTCACGTCTGCAAGATAGTCGGCCATCAAAATTCCCCTCGTCGGCGCCACGGATCCGATCGATGAGGGCTGTGGCGCGCTGCTGCAACATGTGCGCTAGGTCGGTAACTCCTCACCGGGGCAAAGCTTCGGTTGAGACCGCGCCCAAGTCAACCCTTTGGACTTGCGGTTTTGTCAGGGGGACAAAGTGCCATTGCGGCCTTCCATTTCTTGCGATGGCCCCCTATATTCAGTTTGTCGGCTTGACCGACTATGGCGATAAATGGGCGATGAAATAAGCCGTTCGGACCCGGGGGCGGTACCCGGCGCCTCCACCAAAAGCCGCTGCTGATGACAGAGCGGTTTCTGCTGGGGGCGAAATAGGATCGACGAAGGTGTAAAGATCGTACTTTTGCCCGGCATGGTACCACCGTCATCGGGCTAAACCTGTAGTTGCAAATGACAACTATGCGGAAGCACGTCTCGCCGCGTAAGCGGTGCGATAGCTTCAAATCAAGCCCTAGAGGTTCGCACTTCTAGGCGGGGTTCGGAGGTACCTGGCAACAGAAACCTCCACTTCTCCCCTCCTCAACATGGCTACGCACAACGGCAACACCCGCTGGCCGGTCCGTCCAACGGCTATGGGCCGCGAAGGCGCACCGCCGCGTGCCCGTCTCTATGGACAAAACAAAACGATTCCGATCGATTCTTCGTGCTGACCGGTGGTCCCGGATCCGGCAAGACCACCCTGATCGAAGCCCTGCGCCACGCAGGCTTTGCCACCTCGGTGGAAGCCGGGCGCGGCATTATCCGCGACCAGTCCGCCATTGGCGGATCCGCTTTGCCCTGGCGTGATCGCGCCCTGTTCGCCGAGTTGATGCTGGCATGGGAGATGCGCTCGTATCAAATTGCGCGACAACAGACCGGGCGTCCTGTTTTTTTCGATCGCGGCGTTCCGGACACGATTGGGTACCTCAGGCTGAGCGGCCTGCCGCTACCCGAACACGCCAACGCCGCCGCCGGGCGCTTCCGCTATCATCAGCGCGTCTTCGTCGCCCCGCTTTGGCCGGAGATCTTCGCGCAGGATGAGGAGAGAAAGCAGACGCTTGAGGAGGCCGAGCGTACCCACCATGCGCTGGTCGGCGTCTACACGGAGTTGGGCTATGAACTCGTCCCGCTGCCTTTGGCGACGGTCGAGGAGCGGCTGCGCTTCATGCTGATCGAGGCAGGATTGGCATGAAAAGGCCGGGATGAACCCGGCCTTTTTCATTTGTTTTTGGGTGCTTATTCCGCCGGTGCCTCGGCAACCTCGCGCGAGCGGCCGAGCGTGACCTTGGCCAGCGTGAAGGAAATCACCGCACAGAGCGTGATCCCGGCCACCATCGGCAGCGGCGTACCGTCGAAGAACACGCCGGCGACGCCCATGGCGAGTGCGCCGATGGCGAAATGCAGCGTGCCCATCAGCGCCGACGCCGTGCCGGCGATCTCGCCATGCTCTTCCATGGCCAGCACCGAGGTGGTCGGAATGACCAGGCCAAGGAAGCCGTAGCCCACGAACAGCAGTGCCGCCATCACGTCGAGCCGGTCGATACCCGTCGCCATCACCGCGAACAGCACCACCATCGTCGTCGCATAGCCGGTCACCGCGACGCGCACCACGCGCCTCAGGCCGAAGCGCTCGGCCAGCAGCCCCGTCATCTGCGACATGCCGATGAAGGCGACCGCGTTGATCGAGAAGAACACGCTGTAGACCGAGGGCGACAGCCCATAATGGTCGATCAGGATGAACGACGAACTCGACAGATAGACGAAGAAGCTGGCAATGCCGAAGCCGGCGATCGCCGTCAGGCCAAGGAAGTTGCGGTCACCCATCAGGAAGCGGTAGGCCGACAGCGCGGTGCCGAAGGAGGACCCGGCGCGGTCTTCCACCGGCCGCGTCTCCTTGAGCGATGTCGCCAGAAGGATGGTGGCCAGCAGAGCCGCGCCCGTCACCGTCCAGAACACGGCGCGCCAGCCGAAATTCTCGATGATCACGCTGCCGGTCAGCGGCGCCAGGATCGGCGACACCGAAAACACCAGCATCAGCAAGGACATCAGCTTGGCGGCCTCATTACCGGTGTGCAGGTCGCGCACGATGGCGCGCGGAACGGCCATGCCGGCGCTGGCGCCAAGCCCTTGCAGGAAACGGAAAGCGATCAGCCATTCGATGGTCGGCGCCATTGCCGAACCGATGCCGCCAACCATGAACAGCGCAAGACCGCCATAAAGCGGCAGCTTGCGGCCGACCATGTCGGAAATCGGCCCGACGACGATCTGGCCAAACCCCATCGACAGGAAGAAGATCAACAGGCTCATCTGCACCGCAGCGGTGCTGGCATGCAGATCCGCGCCGATCGACGGCAGCGCGGGCAGATACATGTCGATGGCGAACGGGCCGATGGCGGACAACAAGCCGAGCACGACCGCGATGCGGAGGAATTTGGGACTCATGATAAAGGCTTCTTTCAAATCTGGTTGCCGCCGCCAGGCGACGTCTAACCTAGGACGTTCCATCCCGTGAGCTTCCGACACCTCGAGAGCGAATTCTTTCGTCTCTCTCACGCGAAATCTCTTTATCTTGTGTCCACAAATTTAGACACTCTTGTCTAAATCGTCAATCACCTCTATATAGTTTTTTATGAAGCTGCACGTTTCTCCTGACATTTTCCCGCCACGCGGCCATGAGGCCAAGCGCCTCTCGATCGTCGATTCCGCGGCTGCCGTGTTTTGCCGCGAAGGTTTCGCCGGCGCCAACATCGATCTGATCGCGGCCGAAGCCGGCGTTTCGCGCCAGACGATCTACAACCATCATGGCGACAAGGAGAAACTGTTCGTCGCCGTGGTCCGCGACCTCACCGAACGCTGCAATGCCGGCATCTTCGCCACCATTGCCACCTTCCCCGACCAGCCCAAGGATCTCGAAGCCGATCTGATCGGCTTTGCCGTGCGCTTGAACCAGAATTGCATCTGCAACCGCGACGGAAAATTCCTGCGCAAGCTGATCCAGACCGAAGGCGAGCGCTATCCCGAACTGTTTGCCGAATGGCGCGAACAGGGACCGGGCAGAACATGGCCGGCAATCGCCGCCCGCTTGGCCCGCCTCGCCTATGGCGGCTATCTCACGATCGAGGACCCGGATGTGGCGGCACGCCAGTTCCTTGGCCTCGTCAATGCCGAACTGCAGACCACCTTCATGCTTGGCGGCTCGCCGCGCGAGGACGAGGTGCTGCAATCCGCGACCAATGGCGTGCGCACATTCCTGCGCGCCTTCGGCAAGCGCCGGTCCGCGGCATCGTCCGAAAAGCAAAGCGCGCTCGCCAGCGCCTGAGCGATCAAATCGCTGGCAATAGTCTTCGCTTCCGCGCGAGGGTGATCTATATGCGGTTTACGCCGCCCTCAAGCTTGATTACAGCTATGCGGACGATTCAACGGAACCCGACCGCCACATGGCCGACGACCACATCCGCTACGACATTCTGGCCCAGGAGGCGTTGCGCGGCGTCATGCGCAAGGTCCTGGCCGAGGTCGCGCGCACCGGCCTCCCCGGCAACCACCACTTCTTCATCACCTTCCTGACCGGCGCGCCGGGCGTACGCGTGTCTTCGCGGCTGCGCGAGCGCTATCCCGAGCAGATGACCATCGTCATTCAGTTCCAGTATTGGGACCTGAAGGTGACCGATACCGGCTTCGAGGTTGGCCTGTCCTTCTCCGATGTGCCGGAAAAGCTCGAAATCCCGTTTTCGGCCGTACGCGGCTTCTATGATCCGTCGGTCAATTTCGAGCTCGAATTCGACGTCAAGACGGATGGCGCGGCAGCCGAGGAACCGGCTGCGCCAACTCCGGAGCCGTTGACCATCGTCTCCGAGAAAAAGCCGAAGGCCGAGAAGAAGGCCGCCGCCGAGGCGGAGAAGAAGCCCGCAGCTGCGGACGCCGCCACCAAGGGCGCCGAAGTGGTCTCGCTCGACGCCTTCCGCAAGAAATAGGCCTGCGGCATGGCCGAAATCGTCAATCTCCGCCAGGCTCGCAAGCAGAAGGCGCGGGACGAGAAAGTGCGAGTCGCCGAACAGAACCGGGCACTGTACGGTCGCTCCAAGGCAGAGAAGCAACGCGACCGCATAGTCGCCGACAAGGCCGAAAACTTCGTCGCTGGGCACCGTCGCGAGCCATCCGGCGCCGAAGACGACCAGTGAGCTATCACCAGTGAGCGCGGTCGAAAAGCGCTCGGTGACCATTCGTGGTCACCGCACCAGCTACTCGCTTGAAAAGCCCTTCTATGACGACCTCGTCGCGATCGCGGCGACCAGAAAGCTGACCCTCGCTGCTCTTGTCGCCGAAGTCGACGAGACGCGGCCCCGCGACACCAACCTGTCCTCGGCGTTGAGACTCTATGTGCTGGAATGGGCGAAGCGAGGAGAGAGAATCTAAAGGCTTTCGACCGCGTCGTCCTTTTTCCTGTGTCTGGTGCCGAAGCCAAGCAAGGTCGAACGCTCGCGCTCCTCGGCCTGTTTCCTGGACCGCACGCGCATCAAATCCTTCCAGCCGACATAGCCCACCAGTTGCAAGCCCTCACGGGTGACGACGGGCAGATGAGAGACGTTGGCCATCAGCAGTTTGTCGGAGAGGCCTTCGAGATATTCATCCGGATAGGCCAGCGTCACCTTGCTGCCGGCCAGCAACGCGCCAAGCGTGGTGGTGCGGTGCGTGCCGGCGCGTCTCCAGCGCAATATAGCCGGCGGATCGATGAGGCCCAGCACATGCCCGTTCTCATCCACCACCGGAAAACTCGGATGCCGTGTTTCCGGCGCGGTCAGGAACGCTGCCGCGCCATGCAGCGTCATCGTCGCCGGCACGCTTTCGACCTGTGACGTCATCACCTCGCGCACTCTGGTCAGGGCGAAAGGGTCGACGCGGTATTCGCGAACCAGATGATGTCCCCTTCTGGCGATCTTTTCGGTCAGGATCGACCGCTTCATCAGAAGCACGGTGACGGCGTGCGCGGCGGCGCAGGCAGCAATCAGCGGCACCAGCATATGTGTGTTGCCGGTCAGTTCGACGGCGAAGAACGTGGCGGTCAGCGGCGCACGCATCGTGCCGCCCATCGTGGCGGCCATCGCCAGCAGCGCCCAGAAACCCGGATCCGCGGCAGGCAGAACGCCGGCGAGCACAGCGCCCATGGCCCCGCCCATGATCAACAGCGGCGCCAGCACACCTCCCGACGTTCCCCAGCCGAGCGCTACCGACCAGATGATCGCCTTGACCACCAGCAGCAGGAGGGCCGCCGTCGCGACGGTGCGGCCGTCCAGCATGTCGGTGATGTTGTCATAGCCGACGCCGAGCGCGTGCGGCTCGATCAGCCCGCCGATGCCGACCACCAGTCCGCCAAGCATCGGCCACCACATCCAGTGGATCGGCAGCTTCTGAAAACCGTCCTCGCAGGCATAGACCATCTGCGTCAGCAGCCCCGACAGAAGTCCTGCACAAACGCCGATCGCCACCCAGCCGGCAAGGCCGACAAAGGACACCTCCATGCCGCCCTGAAACGGAAAGATCGGTCCGGGCAGATGCAGCATGGTGCGCTCCACCTCGGCGATAACAGCCGCGACCGCCACCGGGATGAAGCTGCGCGGGGTCCATTCGAAAAGCAGCAGTTCGACCGCAAGCATGATGGCGGCGATCGGGGTTCCGAACACCGTGGTCATGCCTGCTGCCGCACCCGCCACCAGCAGCGTCTTGCGCTCGTTGTCGCTGACCGGCAGCATCTGCGCGATCAGCGAGCCGATCGCGCCGCCTGTCATGATGATCGGGCCCTCGGCGCCGAACGGTCCGCCGGAGCCGATCGAGATCGCCGACGATAGCGGCTTCAGGATGGCCACCTTGGCATCGAGCCTGGAACGCCCGAGCAGGATTGCCTCGATGGCTTCGGGAATGCCGTGACCGCGGATCTTCTCGCTGCCGAAGCGCGCCATCAGGCCGATGATCAGCGCGCCGATCACCGGGACGATGACGGAGGCATAGCCAAGCGGCGTGTCCTCGAGCTTCAGATCGGCGAGCGTGAACTGGCCAAAATAGGCGATGTTGGTGGCCAGCCGGATCAGCTTCAAAAGCGCGATGCCGGCAACCAGTCCAGCTGTCGCCACCACCACGGCAATGGCGGCGACGAACAGCACCCTGGCATCCGTGGTGAAATCGCGCAGATGCTCCGGGTTCGAGTGAGGGGTCTTCATGGCAGTTTGCTTCCTGGCGGCGCGCCGTATGTCTGAGATGCGGCACGGTCGAAGCGGCCAGCCGGGCTTGTTGGTGGTTATGTATCGTAACACGATATAAATATTCAAGCCGGTTTCGCCCGAAATCCGTTTGAGCTTTCGCCGGAAAACGAACACATGTCTGATATGTCGCAGCCACAAAAATCACGCCCCGCCATCAGCCAAGCCGATTACCAGCGGCTATCGGAGTTTCGCTACCTGATCCGCCGCTTCCTCGAATTCAGCCAGGTCCAGGCGGAAGACGCCGGCCTGACCCCGCGCCAGCATCAGGCGCTGCTGGCGATCAAGGGATTCCCCGGCGGCGGGCCGGCGACGGTTGGCGACCTTGCGGAACGCCTGCGCATTCGCCACCACAGCGCCGTCGAACTGGTCAACCGCCTCGGCGAGGCGGGGCTGGTCACAAGGGATCAGGACAAGGACGACCACCGTCGCGTGCTGCTGCAACTGACCGAGCGCGCCGACGATTGCCTGGCCGAACTGTCGGCGGTGCATCTCGACGAACTGTCGCGTATCGAACCGATGCTGCGCCGGCTGCTCGATCGGGACCGTGGGTAACCGCCGTCGACTACTACTGCAGCGACTTCAGCAGATTGTCGATCGTGAACGGATTGGACTTCGGCTTGGCCGGCGGCGGATTGTCATTGGCCTGCGGCCGCGGTGCCCGCTCCACCTTCGGAGCCTGCTGCGCGGCCTTGCGCTCGGCCTCGAGCCTTGCCTTTTCCTGCGCCGCGATGCGCACCGCCTCTTCCGCCTTCTGCCGCTCCTGCTCGGCCTGCGCTTTGGCCGCCTCGTCGGCGGCCTGCTTTTCGGCAGCCGCCTTCGCATCGGCAGCGGCCTTGGCCTTTGCGTCCGCTTCGGCCTTTGCGTCCGCTTCAGCCTTGGCCTGGGCATCCGCTTCGGCCTTGGCTTTGGCATCAGCCTCGGCTTTCAGCCGCGCCGCCTCCTCTTGCCTGCGCAATTCCTCGGCGGCCTTGTCCCGTTCGGTCTGCAGCGCCGCGTAGTAGCGCACCTCGCGCCGCAGCCGCTGCTTCTCAAGCAGCGCGGCCTGCATCGCCTCGACGCGCTGCTGTTCCTTTTCCAGCGCGCGTTGGGTCAGGAACTGCGCCAGCGGCTCACTGTCGAATGCTCGTTTTACCGCGCCGAACGGCCCCTCGGCGGTGAAATTCACGACCGGCTCGGAGCCGACCAGTGCCTCGTCGCCAGGCCGATAGGTGATCGCACCCTTGGCCGACACCGTGACCGCGTTGAGATCCGCCGTGACGTCGGCGGACAAGGTCGCCGCCGGATTCTCCAGGCTGATCGGCGGCGCCCGCAGCGTCCCGCCGGCAACCGTGAAGGCGACGTCGGTATCCTTGGCGGCAAGGCTGCCATCGGCGGCGATATCAGGTGCAAAACCGGCAGTCTTGGCGACATCGATGTCGCGCCCGATCGCATCCGCCTTGGCGAGGAACGCACCGAACGCATCTGGATTGACACCAGCAACTTTGACGCCCTTCAACGCCGCCGTACCGGAGCCCGACAAGGCGGCCACCATCCCTTCGACCGATTTGCCGCTGCTTGACAGTGCCGTCGAGAAATCGCCGATGCCGCTGATGCCGGCATCCGGCAGCACGGTCGCCAGATCGGCGCCCGCCAGTTTCATCTGGCCAGAGAACAGGCCGGTGCCGTCAATGTTCTTCAGTTCGAACAGGCCGGTGAGCGCCCCGCCCAGCAATTTCGCCTTCAAATCCGAAACGCGGATGCCTTCCTGGTCCAGCTTGAGCGAAAAGGCGGCATCATACGCGGTGGCGAACCGACCGGCGGCGAGCGCTGCCGTCGTCAGGTCTAGGTCGGCGGTGAACGGCAGGTTGGATTTCTGGCTGAACGGTGTCGCCGGCCACACGCCACCCTTACCTGCCCCTTCCTTGTCGGCCCCTTCCTTGTCGGCAAGAAAGGCGGAATCGCCGAACAGCGCCACCGCCATCGGATCGAGGTCGAGTTCGTCGAGCGCCAGCGCCCCGGCCAGATGCGGCACGCCGTCCTTTACATCGATATTGACGTCGCCGGACACCGCCGCTTCGTTGATGGCGCCGCTGAGTTCGTCCAGCACCAGCAGACCGTTGCCATAGTCGCCCTGCGCGGCGAGCGACGTCGACATGCCCGCCCCCATGCCGGCCAGGCCGATGCCTGACGTCATCAGCCATGGCTCGATGTCGGCGGCATCGAGGCTGAGCTTGCCCTTGGCGGCGAAGCCTTGCGGCGTATCGGCGATCGTTCCCTCGAAACCGGCCTTGAAGTCATTGCCGGCAAGGCTGAAATTCGTCGCCAGGCCGCCGCCAAACGTGCCCTTGGCCTGAATGTCGGTGCTTGCCTCGCCCAGCATGCCGAGCGGCAGCGCCGGCAGGCCGTAGAGCGCCAGCAGCGCGGTGGCGTCAGGGTTCTTGGCGTTGAAGGTCAGCGCCACCGGCGCTTCCAGAAGCTTGCCCACCGCCCCCTTCCCCGACAGCGACGCGGAAAAGGCCGAGCCGCCCGCCTTGCCTTGCCCGCTCACCGCCAGGCCGGTGGTGCCGTCGCCATTGTCGGCCGCACTCGCCACCAGGTCGATGCGCGCATCCTGGAACAGCTCGGGGTAGGCGGCGGCACGGCTCGCCAGTCCCTTGAGCACGGCACTGTCGGGATAGTGCTGGGCGGCGACGTCGATCAGCGGCTTCAGGTCGACGGCAATCACCGACGCATCGAGCTTGCCGGTCGGGCTCGCCGGGAAATCCTTGATCCGGCCGGTGGCGCTGATCGAGGCGCCGGCCAGCCCGCCCACCGACAGCCGGTCGATTTCGAGCAGCCCATCGCGCAGCCTGAGCGCCGTGTCGACCGTGTCGGCGGTCAATCCTCCCGCATTGACCGGCCCTGCCTTGATCTGGAAATCGAGGTCGCGGTCGGCAAAGCGATTGGCGCCCTTGTCGCTGACGAAGATCGAGGCGAAGGCCGCCAGCCCGTCGACATCGAGGTCATCGCCTTCGAGCCGCATCAGCACCGAAGGCTTGGCATCGTCGGGCTGGCTGGAATCGATGCGGCCGGAAAACTTCGCCTTGCCCAGGATCAGTTCAAGATCGCTGAAGGCCTGGCGCTTCTGCGAGAGGTCGACCTTGGCCTTGAAGCCGGCGGCGGGCAAACGGCGGATCGCCTCGTCGACATCCTTCGACAGCCAGGCGGCAAAGCCGGAAGGTTGCGCCACGGCCAGCAGCAGCGAACCGTTGAAGCCGAAATGACCCTCCAAATTGAGCACGAGCATGCCATCGGCTTCCAGCGTGGTGCGGCCGGGCAAGGTCGCGGCAAGCGATTTCACCGACCAGCCGCCATCGACCGGCTCGGCGGAAAGGTGCACGTCGCGCACCGTGGTGTCACCGACCACCACCGCCGGCAGCTTGACCTCGACGGTGCCGGGAATGGTCGGCTTCGGCATGTCGAGCAGCGCCTGCTCAAACGCCGCGATGCGCTGGTCCAGCGTCAGGCCGGCGCCGGCCTCGGCGCCCACCGCCTCGTCGAACTGCACCTGCGCGCCATTGGCCTCGATGGCGAAACTCGGTTTCAGCCCGAGATCGACAGAAGCCTTGCCATCGGCGGTGTAGGGGTTGTCGAGCGGCCCGGTCTCGAAGCGGAATTCGTCGACGCCCAACTTCTGGTGGTCGAGCGAAAACTTGCCGTTCAGCCGAAAGCCCGGATCGGGCTTGCCGGCGGAAACCTTCACCGTCTCACCGTCGGTGCTGCGCAGCTCGGCGCTGTTCTTGTCCGCACCGGAGATTTTGAATTGGCCGGAATAGACGGCAGCGCCATTGACAATGCCAGCATTGCCGTCGGCTTCGATGACCAGCGGATAGGCGTCCGGATCGGCCTTCAGCCGCAGCCGCATCTGCCCGTTGCCTTCAGCCTTGCCGGTGGACGCGGTGACCGCGGTGCGCAACCCGTCCAGCCGCAGCGTGCCGTCCATGCGCCATGGCCCGGCCAGCGACTTGGCCGAGATGGTCGAATTGATCTCGGAAAACAAATGGCTGCGCCCGCCGGCGGCATGGCGCAGTTCGATCTGCCCTTCCGTCACCGTCAGCTTCTCGATCGAGATCTGATCGAGGTCGAAGGGCGAGGACGGCCGCATCGCCCAGTCGACCGTGCCATTGTTGGCGATGTCGATGGTCGCTTTCGGCCGCACCAGCCGCATGTCGAAGATCAGCACTTCGCCGCGCAGGAAGGGCGCCAGTTCCGCATCCATCGAAAACGTCTCGACGGTCATGGCCGGCTGGCCATTGGGGCCGCCGGCGACAGCGACGTTCGAGAAGGTCACCGAGGGGAACGGCAACAACCTTGCCGTGGCGTCGCCCTGCACGGTCACCTTGCGGCCGAGAATGGCGCTCGCCTCGCGCTCGAATTGGGCGCGGTAGCCGGTCCAGTCGACAAAATACGGCACCACCAGCGCCGCACATAGCACCAGCACGAACAGGCCACCAAAGATCACGAACAGGCGTGCGAGCATCAGCTCCGAATGGGTTGATTGAAATTCTGCCGCACTCTACCCGCATCCGCGTGTCGATAAAGAGGCAATTCATCCAGTGTTGCGCGATCCCGGATGATCTGAAACAAATCCTCGCAAAGCGGAGAATTCGGATGTCTGGGAAGAACTGGGATCGCGTGCCGATCAACGCGCAAAGCGTCGACGCTCCGCTGTCGCTTTCGGCGGTCTTTCTTGTCGTCACCGTCGCCGGCGAGCAGACCGCGCTCGCCAAGGTGGCCTCCGTGCTTGGTGGGCTCGACGATCTCGTCAAAACCGTCGGGTTCCGCGATCTTTCCGGGCGGCTTTCGTGCATTGCCGGCATCGGCCGCGATCTCTGGGATCGTCTTTCTCCAGATCGGCGGCCGCTGAACTGAAACCGTTTGCGCCGATCAAGGGATCCGTTCATTCGGCGCCCTCGACCGCTGGCGATCTTCTCTTCCACATCCGCTCCGAACGCCCCGACATGTGCTTCGAGTTCGAGCGCATTCTGCTCGACAATCTCGGCGACGGCGTGAGCGTCGTCGACGAGGTTTCCGGCTTTCGCTATTTCGATGCGCGCGACCTGCTCGGCTTCATCGACGGCACCGCCAACCCGACCGGCCTCGATTTGCCCGCCTCTGCGCTCGTCGGCGATGAAGACGCCGACTTCGCTGGCGGCAGCTATGTCGTCGTCCAGAAATATCTGCACGACATGCAGGCCTGGGCGCGCATTCCGACGCCCGAGCAGGAAGCGATCATCGGCCGCACCAAGATCGACAACATCGAAATCGACGATGACGACGCGCCGCGCAAATCACACAAGTCGCTGGCCACCATCGAGGATGCCGATGGCAACGAGTACGACATATTGCGCGACAACATGCCGTTCGGCAGGCCCGGACAAAACGAGTTCGGGACCTACTTCATCGGCTATTCCAGATATCTTTGGGTCATCGAAAAAATGCTGCAGCGCATGTATATCGGCGACCCGCCGGGCGCCTACGACCGCCTGCTCGATTTCTCGACGCCGCAGACCGGCACAACGTTCTTCGCGCCAACCCGCCCCATGCTGCAGGCGCTTGTCGAGGGCGCGCAGGAGAAGCTTCCCGCCGCCCGGTAAAGAACGGCTGACGGCCTCTATCGGCGAAGATCAGCGTGCGTCGCGCTTCGCTTGTGCCACCTTGCCCGCCTTGCGCTGCCGGCCGAATTCCGCCGGCCGGACCAGCTTCGGCGCCCGCTTGCTAGCCACGGCGCGCATGCCCTTGTGAGCCGTCCGCGAATTGAGCGCGGGACCGTCCGCCGGCGCATTTTGCTTCATGGCCAGCACCTTGCGCGCATTCCCAACCAGCGAAACGCTGGCCGCCAGTTGCCGGCGCCGCTCGGCCTCGCCATTCAGCCGCCGCATCGCCATGGCTAGCACCGCCAGCTTTACCTGCGAACCGCCATCGGACTTTGAGGGCGCAGCACCTTTCGGCGCTCCCTTGCCCCGCATTTCGCGGCGGCGCCGATGCGCCTCGGTCTGCGCCTTGTCGCGCCGGTCCCGCAACAGCTTGACCAGACCGGCAACATCGGCGTCGGAAAGCTCCTGCACCGAAGGATGGTGCGATTTCTCCACCAGTTCCTGTTCGTCGGCGCTCAGCGCACGCGCCTCTTCCTTGCGTGAAATCGCCATGACACTTTTCCTCCGCTGGCACGCCTGTCTGTTTCAGGCCTCGCTGCTCGCCGAAGTCTCGGCCCGAAAATGGTGGCATGGTCAAGACGAGCCGCCTGCGGCCTTGCGCTGGAGGACTCGCCTAGTCCCCCGGCAAAATCTTGCCCGGGTTCATGATATCAAGCGGATCCAGGGCCTGCTTGATCGTGCGCATGATGTCGACGCCGTGGCCGAGTTCATGGCGCAGGAAGCCGATCTTTCCCTGGCCTATGCCGTGCTCGCCGGTGCAGGTGCCGTCCATGGCGATCGCCCGCATGTTGAGCCGCGAGACGAACTTTTCCGACAATGCGATCTCCTTGGGATCGTTGACATCCATCAGCACCAGCACGTGAAAATTGCCGTCGCCGGCGTGGCCGACGATCGGCGCGATCAGACCCATCTCCGCTATGTCGGCTTCGGTTTCCATGACGCATTCGGCAAAGCGCGAGATCGGCACGCAGACATCGGTCGACAGCCCCTTGGCGCCCGGCCGCAGTGTCAGCGACGACCAGTAGGCGTCGTGCCTGGCCTTCCACAGTTTTGTGCGCTCCTCGGCGACGCTGGTCCACAGGAACGGCCCGCCGCCATTCTCTTCCGCGATCATGCCAAAGGTCTCGGCCTGTTCGGCAACGCCGGCATCGCTGCCGTGAAACTCGACGAACAGGCACGGGCTTTCGGGATAGTCGAGCTTCGAATAGTTCTTCATCGCCCGCATCTGCAACGCGTTGACCAGTTCGATGCGCGCCACGGGGATGCCCATCTGGATCGTCGCGATGACAGCATTGCAGGCCGCCTCGACGCTCGGAAACGGGCAGACGCCGCCGGAGATCGCCTGCGGGATGCCTTGCAGCTTCAAGGTCAGCGAGGTGATGATGCCGAGCGTGCCTTCCGAGCCGACCAGCAGCCGCGTCAGATCATAGCCGGCCGAACTCTTTTTCGCCCGCTTGCCGGTGGTCACCGTTTCGCCGTCGGCCATGACGGCGGTCAGCGACAGCACGTTTTCGCGCATCGTGCCGTAGCGCACCGCATTGGTGCCGGATGCCCGCGTCGCCGCCATGCCGCCGAGCGAGGCATTGGCGCCCGGATCGATTGGAAAGAACAGGCCAGTGTCGCGCAGATGCCGGTTCAGATCCTCGCGGGTGACGCCGGGTTCGACTGTGCAATCGAGATCCTGCGGATTGACCGCAAGAATGCGGTTCATCCGCGAGGTGTCGAGCGATATGCCGCCACCCGGTGCGTTGGTGTGGCCTTCCAGCGACGATCCGACACCGAAGGCGATGACCGGCACGCGGTGTGCGGCGCAGGCGCGCACGATCTCCTGCACTTCGGCCGTTGTCTCTGGGAAAGCGACCCCGTCGGGCGCCTGCGTCGGAATATAGGTGGTGGTGTGCGCGTGCTGGGAGCGGATTGCCTGGCCGGTCTGGAAGCGCTCGCCCAGCCGCTGCTTGAGGATGCCGAGCACGGCAGCGATGCCTTCCTCGTTGCGTTCGACCGGGTTGAGGTCGCTCAGAGCCATGAATTCCTCCGCGAATGGACCAGCGTCCACGCTTGTTGTGCGTCTATGGATGACTAAAGCAATTCCAGGAAAAGTGCGAAGCGGTTTTCCGTCCGGAATTGCGTCAGAATGAAAGACACTTACCCACCCACGCTCTGTCCAGCGCCAGCATAAGGAAGTTTCGATGCCCATCCCCGCCCCCTTCGTCTCCCAACCCATGGACATCGAAAAGGACTGGATCGATTACAACGGCCATCTCAACATGGCCTACTACAACGTGCTGTTCGACCGCTGCTCGGACGAAGCCTTCGAGGCGATGGGCATGGGGCTGGATTACGTGAGCCAGCGGCGGCTCACCATCTACACCGCCGAAGTCCATGTCTGCTACGTCCAGGAACTGCATCTCGACCACAAGGTCACGGTCTCCTTCCAGCTCATCGACCATGACGACAAGCGGCTGCGGGCCTACCAGGAAATCCGCCATGTCGACGGCTGGCTCGCCGCCACCTCCGAGACCCTGTCACTGCATGTCGACATGTCCGGGCCGAAGGTGGCGCCCTTCCCAGCCGATGTGCTTGCCAAGGTCGAAGCCATGCGCGCCGCCCATTCGGCACTGCCGATGCCGGAGCGCGCCGGCCGCTCGATCGGCATTCGTCGCAAGACCGCTTGAAGCTCTCTGGCGTCCGCGTTAACCTTACCGAGGTTTTAACGTGAACAAGCCATTTGAGCCATTGAACGACTCAGCGGGCCGTTTGAAAACGGTCCGATCCGAGTTGCGATGCAGGCGGCGGGGCACAGGCGGTTCGAGGGACGTGCATGAAAACCGACATCAAGGTCGAGGTGGACAGGCTTGCCGCCGATCCGCGCATCACCGACTATGATTTCTGGCGCTCGCTCAAGAACGTCAACAACGAGATCTTCCACATCGCCAACAACAACGAGCCGATCCCGTTCGACATGATCCGCTGGCGCGCCATCCTGAAGCAGGCGCGCATGAAGCGCGGCCACGCTTGAAACCTTCGCATCGACGATCCTCGCCCTCAAGTCGGGCGCTTCACCGCCGCCAGCGGTGAACGCGCCACCACCGGCGACGACTGGATGATCGCCGTGTTGGTCATCGCATAAGGGATAATGCGGTCGATCACTCGCTCGAGTTCGGCCACCGAGCCGACATGCGCCAGCGCGATGAAACAGTCCTCGCCGGTCACCCGGTCGCATTGCGCGATCTCCGGCAGCTCGCGGATGATTTCGGCCACGGCAGCCAGTTGCCCCGGTACCGGACGGATGCGAAGCCATGCCGATAGCGGCAGGCCGAGTGCCGCGGGGTTGATCCTGACCGAATAGGCCTCGATGACGCCACGCTCCTGCAACCGCTTGATGCGCTCGGCCACGCTCGGCGCCGACAGGCCGACCGAGCGTGCCAGTTCCGCCGTGCTGATGCGCGCGTCCGTCTCCAGCAGGCGCAGGATTTTCATATCCGCGGCATCGAGGTCGGCGCTTTCAGTTCGAAGGCGCTTCATGGGAAACTCCTTGCTTCCGGGAGAAAGATGGCGAGAAGAGCCAATCATCACCCATATAAACAGGCAAATCCGCCTGCGATACTGATCCGATGGATGATCAAACGCAAGCTCCTGCGGCAGACCCTGCCCCTTCCGGTTCCACCCTCGGCAGGCTGACGGAAAAACTGCCGCCGCATGTCTGGTTCGGCGTCAGCGCCGTCTTCCACTATCTCGGGCCGGCATTCGCCGTGCTGCTCTTCCCGCATGTCGGCGTGCTTGGCATGGCATGGCTGCGCATCGCCACCGCCGCGCTGATCTTCGCACCGCTGACCCGTCCCTGGCGAACCTTCGCCCGCGCCGATCGCTCGACCCGGCTGCTGTTGCTGGCCTTCGGCGCCTGTCTGGCGGTGATGAACTGTTCGTTCTACCTGGCGCTCGACCGCTTGCCGATCTCGCTGGTGGCGGCGATCGAATTCGTCGGCACCATCGGCGTCGCGGTGATCGGGCTCAGGAGCCCGCGCAATCTCGCCGCCCTTGCCGTTGCCGTCACCGGCACCTTGCTGCTCATCGACGTCAAGTGGTCGAGCGATCCTCTGGGACTGTTCTGGGCCTTCCTCAACGGCGCGCTGTTTGTTGGCTACATCGTGCTCGGGCACCGCATCGCCGCTTCAGGCGCGGGCGGCGGCATCGCCAGCCTTGGTGCCGCCATGGCGATCGCTTTCGTCGTCGTGCTGCCGATCGGCCTCACCGACGCATTGCCGGCCTTTTTCTCGCCGCCGCTGCTGCTCGCCGCCATCGGCGTCGGCATCTGCTCGTCGGTCATCCCTTACATCTGCGACCAGCTCGCCATGTCGCGGCTGCCGCGCGCCAGCTTCGCGCTGATGCTGTCGTTGTTGCCGGTCACCGCGACGCTGATCGGCGTCATCGTGCTGCGCCAGATTCCAAGCCTCACCGATTGCCTCGGCATTGCGCTGGTGGTCGCCGGCATCGCCTTCCACAAACCGGCGCGCTGAAACGACGCCGGAAACTACGCCAGCTTCTCCTTGAGGAAGGCGATCGTGCGTCCCCAGGCAAGATCGGCCGCCTTCTTGTCGTAGCGAGCCGCCGACGTATCGTTGTTGAAGGCATGGTTGGCGCCTTCATAGACATAGACCGTGTATTCGACATGCGCCGCGTCGAGTTCCTTCTTGAAGGCGTCGATGCCGGCATTGATGCGCTCGTCCAGTCCGCCATAGTGCAGCAGCAAGGCCGCCTTGATCTTGGACATATCGGCGGCGTTCGGCTGCATGCCGTAATAGGCGACGGCGGCATTGAGATCTGGCGCGTTGACGGCCAGCATGTTGACCGTGCCGCCACCCCAGCAGAAGCCGATGGCACCGACCTTGCCGTTGCCGTCCTTGTCAGCCTTGAGGAAAGCGACGGTCGCTACACCATTGGCAATGGTCTGCGCCGGATCGAGCTTGGCGAACATGTCGCGCGCCTTGTCTTCATCGACAGGCGTACCGCCGAGCGGCGACAGAAAATCCGGCGCAAGCGCCACGAACCCTTCCAGCGCCACGCGTCGCGCTACGTCGCGGATATGCGGGTTGAGACCCCTGTTCTCATGCACGACGATGACCGTGCCGAGCTTGCCCGATTGGCCCGCCGGCCTGACGAGATAACCCTTCATCTCGCCACTGCTGCCGGGGTAGCTGATGTCCTCACCCTTCACCCGCGGATCGTTGTCGGCAACGATTGCCGCCTGGGCGGAATTCGCCGCCAGAAGCGGTGCAATTGCGGCCGCCGCCGCGCCTGATCCGGCAAGCCGGGTCAGTTGCTCCATGAAACGGCGGCGATCGAGCGTCAGATGCGTGTATTCGTCATAGGCATCGATCATCGCCTGGGTAATGGCAGGCTTGGTGTTGGCGTCAGGTTTCGTCATGGCTGTGCTCCTCGGCTTCAAGCTTGGAAACCCAGCTACATAGGGACCGAGCCTGTATGGTCCAGTATGGCCCAGTCGACCCTCTTCCCGACCGGCGCTCGCCTCGTGGCGCCCACCGGCAGCCAGTAAAGCCGGCACCGCAGGCCCCCGTGTCATCACTTTTTGGTCATCGGCGATAAATCCTGCTGGCGCTGCCACAATAGTGGGGGAAGCTGCCTGCTACCGATGGCACCGTGACCAGCGTGCCTTCACGTCCCGATCCAGAAGGAGCGATGCCGATGACCATGCCTTCCCCGCTCCTCGCCAGCGCGTTAGTCCTTGCCGCGGCCACCGCTTTGGCACTGCGCTCGATGGTTGTGAATGCAGGCAGACGATCGTTGGTCAGGGTTCGCGGTAGACCGGAAACCGCCCCGCATCCACCCAGGGTTGAGGTCAGATCATGAACGTCCAGGATATCGTCAACACCGTCTCGCAGAAAGCGGGCCTCGACCAGGCGACGACGGAAAAAGTCGTCGGCACCATTTTTTCGGTGCTCGAGCACGAGGCGGAAGGCACAAGCGCCTCGTCGTTTTTTGCCAAGATCCCCGGCGCCGACGATCTCGCCCACCAATATGACGTCATGGCCGCCCCTCCGGCCGGCGGCAGTGGCGGCTTCCTGTCGTCGCTGCAGGGCGCGCTTGGCGGCGTTCTCGGCGAAAAGGCCGGCGCGCTGGTCAACGGCCTCGCCGCGCTCAAGGCATCCGGCCTCGATTTGGCGCAGATCCAGAAGGCCGGCGAAACGCTGGTCCAGCAGGCCGAAGCCGCCGCCGGCCCCGAGCTGACCAACCAGGTGCTCGGCTCGGTGCCCAGCCTGAAGAGCCATCTGGGGCTCGGCTAGGTCATAGGTCGCGCCCCCCTTACTTCGGCAGCGCGTAGGCCATCACATAATCGCCCGGCTTGGTGCCGACCGAGCCGTGGCCGCCGGCGACGATGACCACGAACTGGCGGCCGTCGGCGACCGTATAGGTCATCGGCGTCGATTGTCCGCCGGCCGGCAGCCGCGCCTGCCAGAGCTGCTTGCCCGATGTCAGGTCATAGGCGCGCAGATAGTCGTCGACCGCCGCACCGAGGAAAGCGACGCCGCCGGCGGTGATCATCGGCCCGCCGATGCCGGGCACCCCGACCTTCAGCGGCAGCGGCAGTGGCGTCATGTCGTAGACGGTGCCGTTGCGGTGCTTGTAGGCGATCTTGCCGGTCCTCAGATCGGCGCCGGCGACATAGCCCCAGGGCGGCGCCTGGCAAGGAATGCCGAGCGGCGACAGGAACGGTCCCATCACCACCGCATAGGGCGCGCCCTCGTTACGGTTCAGTCCCTGCTCGCTGCCGCGCCCCTCGTCCGGCGGCGGCACCTGATCGCGCGGGATGAGCTGCGACTTGAACGCCAGATAGGTCGGCATGCCGAACAGCACCTGCCGGACCGGGTCGACAGCGACGCCACCCCAGTTGAAGGTGCCGAAATTGCCGGGATAGATCAGCGAGCCCTGGACGGAAGGTGGTGTATAGCGGCCCTCATAGCGCAGGCCCTGGAATTCGATCCGGCAGGCCAGCTGGTCGAACATGGTGAGGCCCCACATGTCGGCGCCGGTGAGCGGCTTCGGCATGAAGGTAAGATCCGAGACCGGCTGCGTCGGCGAGGTGTGATCACCCTCGATGGCACCGCCGGGCGCCGGCACTTCGTTGACCGCGATCACCGGCTCGCCGGTGCGCCGGTCGAGCACATAGAGGTCGCCCTGCTTGGTCGGTCCGACCAGCGCCGGCACCACCGTGCCGTCGGGTTTGGTGATGTCGATCAGGCTCGGCTGCGCCGGCACGTCCATGTCCCAGAGGTCGTGGTGCACGGTCTGCCGCACCCAGCGCAACTGCCCGGTGTTGAGGTCGAGCGCGGTGATCGACGACGAGAACTTCTCGACATTGTCACTGCGCCCGGCGCCGAGCTGGTCCGGCGTCTGGTTGCCGAGCGGCACGTAGAGCAGGCCGAGCTTCTCGTCGGCGCTCGGCGTCGACCACATGTTGGGCGAGTTGGCGGTATAGGTCTGGCCGGCCGCCAGCGGCGTCGTCTGGTCCGGATTGCCGGAATCCCAGTTCCACACCAGCGCGCCGGTGGCAGCGTCGTAGGCGCGGATGACGCCGGACGGCTCCTGCGTCGAATAATTGTCGTTGACCGCGCCGCCGACGATGATCTTGCCGCCTGATATCAGCGGTGCCGAGGTCGAGTAATAATAGCCCGACTTCGGATAAGGCATGTTGGTCAGAAGGTTCAGCGTGCCGCCTTCGGCAAAAGCCGGGCAGACCTGCCCGTTGGCGGCATCGAGCGCGATCAGCCGCGCGTCCGAGGTCGGCAGGTAGACGCGGGCAGCACACGGCTGGCCGGCAGTGATGGCCGCATCGGCATAATAGGCCACGCCGCGGCAGGTCTGGTGCTGGCGGTCCTTGTCGAGCTTGATCTTGGGGTCGAAGCGCCATTTCTCCTTGCCGCTCGCGGCGTCGATGGCGATGGCGAAATTGTGCGGCGTGCAGATGTAGAGCGTGTCGCCGATCTTCAGCGGCGTCACCTGATAGGTGGTCTCGCCGACGTCGTCCGGACCCTTCACGTCGCCGGTCTGGTAGGTCCACGCCGGCTGCAGCTTGGCGACATTGTCAGGCGTGATCTGGTCGAGCGGCGAATAGCGCTGGCCGAACTGCGTGCGGCCGTAATAGTGCCACTCGCCGGCCGGCACATCATTGCCGAGATTGGCGTTGGCGACCACCTTGTCGGTGCCGAGTTCACCGGCAATGTCCTTCGGGTCCGATGTCATCGAATAACCGGCGACGGCCAGCGAGGCCAGCACGGCAAGGATCAGCGGTGCGCGCCCGTCAGGGCCGGCAAGACCCCGCCTCGCCCACGGCGTCAGCAGCCACAAAGCGAGAAGCACGATGATGCCGCCGCGCGGCCCGAGTTCCCACCAATCGAAGCCGGTTTCCCAGACCGCCCAGGCCAGCGTGCCGAGCACGATCACCGCGTAGAGCCACAGTGCGGTGGACCTGCGCCGGTAGAGCAGCCAGGCGGCGATCAGGAAGGCAAGGCCGGCAATGACATAGTACCAGCTGCCGCCCAGCATCGCCAGGCGGATGCCGCCGCCGCCGAGTGCCAGGCCGATGAGGAAAAGAATGAGGGAGGTGATGGTGACAGCCAAGATGATACTCCTTCGACTGTTGCGCTTCGCGGCTTCGACTGTTGCGCTTCACGGCGCGGCCATGGCAACCCGGCATTGCGTCGCTGCCCGAAGCACAACTTTCTCCTGACGGTCCCGCCTGTCAAGCACGGGCCTCAAGCGCAAGCCGTAATGATCCATAGCAATTTGGGATAACATCGACCGCAGTGGGAGCGCGGGGCAGCAATCGGGCATTTTAGCGGAACAAAACGTAGACAGTTCTGGTCTTTCCCCACCGAATCACTACATTCGGGGCAATGTCCGGCTTTTCCGAAGACATGCCCTTTTTCGACGAACCCAATGCGCGGCCCACGGCCCCGTCGGGCATCGCCGCGCGCGCCATGGCTGCCCGCAGCGGACACAACAACGCGCCCGACTATCTCAAGGGGCTGAACCCCGAGCAGAGGCTGGCGGTGGAAACCACGGAAGGCCCGGTTCTGGTGCTGGCCGGAGCCGGCACCGGCAAGACCCGCGTGCTCACCACGCGCATCGCTCACATCCTCGCCACCGGCAAGGCGTTCCCGTCGCAGATCCTGGCGGTGACCTTCACCAACAAGGCTGCGCGCGAGATGAAGATCCGCATCGGCGTGCTGATCGGCGAAGGCAATGTCGAGGGCATGCCATGGCTCGGCACCTTCCACTCGATTGGCGTCAAGCTGCTTCGCCGCCATGCCGAACTCGCCGGTTTGCGCTCCGACTTCACCATCCTCGACACCGACGACGTCGTGCGGCTGATCAAGCAGCTGATCCAGGCCGAAGGTCTGGACGACAAGCGCTGGCCGGCCAAGCAGTTCGCCCAGATGATCGACGGCTGGAAGAACAAGGGGCAAGGCCCCGCCGACATCGCCGAGGGCGATGCGCGCGCCTTCGCCAACGGCAAGGGCCGCGAACTCTACAAGGCCTATCAGGAACGGCTGAAGACGCTGAACGCCTGCGATTTCGGCGACCTGCTCTGCCACCCGATCCGCATTTTCCGCGCCAATCCGGACGTGCTCAAGGAATACCATAAGCGCTTCAAATACATCCTCGTCGACGAGTACCAGGACACCAACACCGCCCAGTACATGTGGCTGCGGCTCCTGGCGCAAAGGCCGGATGCCGGGCGCAAGCCTTCGGCGACTAATCTCCAATCGGCCGAAGGCCGCAAGGACGACCGTCCGTCCGAGCCGTTGCGAGGCCCCCGCGGAGGGCCCGCGCCGGCAGGCGCGGAACAGCCCGTGAGCGTGAATATATGCTGCGTCGGCGACGACGACCAATCCATCTATGGCTGGCGCGGCGCCGAGATCGACAACATCCTGCGCTTCGACAAGGATTTTCCCGGCGCCACCATCATCCGGCTGGAGCGCAACTACCGCTCGACCGCGCACATCCTTGGCGCGGCCTCCCACCTCATCGCCCACAATGAGGGCCGCTTCGGCAAGACGCTGTTCACCGACCGCAACGAGCCGGAGGACGGCAAGGTGCATGTCCACGCCGCTTGGGATTCCGAGGAGGAAGCCCGCGCCGTCGGCGAGACGATCGAGACCTACCAGCGGCAAAAGCACAATCTCAACGACATGGCGATCCTGGTCCGCGCCTCCTTCCAGATGCGCGAGTTCGAGGACCGCTTCGTCACGCTCGGCCTCAACTACCGCGTCATCGGCGGCCCCCGCTTCTACGAGCGCATGGAAATCCGCGATGCGCTCGCCTTCTTCCGCGTCGTCGCCCAAGGCGCCGACGACCTAGCCTTCGAGCGCATCGTCAATGTGCCCAAGCGCGGCCTTGGTGAAGCCACCATCCGCCAGATCCACGACACGGCGCGCGCGCTGCGCATCCCGATGCTGGAAGCCGCCGCCAAGCTCGCCGAAAGCGACGAGTTGAAACCGAAGCCGCGCGCGGCACTGCGCGAGGTCGCGGCCAATTTCGAGCGCTGGCAGAAGGCGCTGGAAACCACGCCGCATACCGAACTCGCCGAGACCATTCTCGAAGAGAGCGGCTACACCGACATGTGGAAGAACGACCGCTCGGTCGAAGCGCCCGGCCGGCTGGAGAACCTGAAAGAGCTGATCCGCTCGATGGAGGAGTACGAATCGCTGCGCTCCTTCCTCGAGCATGTCGCACTCGTCATGGACGCCGAGCAGAACGCCGGGCTCGACGCCGTCTCGATCATGACGCTGCATTCGGCCAAGGGCCTCGAATTCGAGACCGTCTTCCTGCCCGGCTGGGAGGAAGGCCTGTTCCCGCATCAGCGCGCGCTCGATGAAGGCGGCCGCTCCGGGCTGGAGGAAGAGCGCCGCCTTGCCTATGTCGGCCTGACCCGCGCCAAGAAGAACCTGCATCTGTGGTTCGTATCCAACCGCCGCATCCATGGCCTGTGGCAGTCGACCATCCCGTCGCGTTTCCTCGAAGAATTGCCGAATGCCCATGTCGAGGTCGCCGAAAGCGGCAACTCCTACGGCGGCTACGGCAATTCCTACGGTGGCGGTTCCTTTGCCTCCGGCCGCGGCGGCCAGGGCACAGGACGGCAGAACCCCTATGGCGCCTCGCGCTTCGACAATGTCGGCGCCGACAGCGAAAAATCCGGCGCCTTCTCCAACACCTATGCGACGCCGGGCTGGCAGCGCGCGCAGGCCAACCGCACCGAAGCCACCGACCGCAACTGGGGCTCGCGCTCCGGCCACCAGGTCGAGCGCATCGGCTATGGCGAGACCGAT
Source organism: Mesorhizobium sp. M0618 (assembly GCF_040320765.1). Classification (NCBI taxonomy): domain Bacteria; kingdom Pseudomonadati; phylum Pseudomonadota; class Alphaproteobacteria; order Hyphomicrobiales; family Phyllobacteriaceae; genus Mesorhizobium; species Mesorhizobium sp. M0618. The sequence goes on from NZ_JAMYQH010000006.1 coordinate 127,441, forward strand.
TCCGGCTACGGCGCCGGCCGCACCTCGGTCAAAGGCCGCACCATCGACGGCGAACTGGTCGCCAAATCCGTCGCCGACACGCCATCGCCCTTCAATGTCGGCGACCGCGTCTTCCACCAGAAATTCGGCAACGGCAACATCTCGGCCATCGAAGGCAACAAACTGACCATCGATTTCGACAAGGCCGGCCAAAAACGCGTGCTGGACGGGTTCGTCGCGGCGGTGTGAAGATGGCGCTTTCCCGGCGGAAGCCCCACCTTCGTCATCCACGGGCGAAGCAAGGAGCGTAGCGACGCGGCGCAGACCCGAGGATCCATGCCGGGACTCAAACGCGTCACCACGGTGCAGAATTCTGCTCCGCTGCATTCCTGGGCGAAGGTCGCGGCATGGATCCTCGGGTCTTCGCGACGGAGCTGCGCTCCTGCTTCGCCCGTGGATGACGAAGTGATTGATGTCTCCGCCAATCGTCAAGGCATGCGGTCCGCCAACGAAACAATCCCTCACCGATACCGCGCCTGGTTCCATTTATGCCCGAGCAGCGACAGGATGATGATCAGGCCGTTGAAGAACTGGACGTAGAAGCCGCTCAACCCCGCCGCGACGACGCCGGTCTGGATGAAGGACACGGTGACGGCGCCGATGGCGCCGCCGACGACCGTGCCGATGCCGCCCCAGGTCGGCGTGCCGCCGACGAACACCGAGGCCAGCACCGGCAGGAGATAGCCGTCGCCGGCGGTCGGCCACCAGGTGAAGTTGATCATCACCGAGAAGGTGCCGGCGAGCGCCGCACCGATGCCGACGAAGACGAACACTTTCACCCGCACGCGCTTGACGTCGATGCCCATTTGCTGGGCGCTGTCGGGATTGTCGCCCACCACCCTCACCTGCGCGCCGAAGCGATGCCTGTTATAGAGCATCGCCGACAGTACGACGAAGCCGATGGCCCAGAAGATCTGCACCGGAATGCCCAGGAGCTGGCTTGAGAAGATCGTGTAGGCCCAGCTGTCGCTGAGGCTGGTCAGCGCCATCGACTTGCCTTCGTTGATGATCTGGATCAGGCCGCGCAGCAGGAAATTCATGCCGAGCGTGGCGATCAGCGACGACAGTCCGCCATAGACGACCAGCGAGCCTACCAGGAAGCCGAGCAGCATGCCGGTGACGAGCGCCGCGGCGATGCCGAGAAACGGATCGTAGCCGGCCTGCACGACCAGCGCGAAGACCCATGAGGCAAAACCCATTGTTGCCGGAAACGACAAGTCGATCTCGCCGCAGGTGACGACGAAGACCAGCGGCACCACCACGAACAGCGCAACGGGGAGCGTCGTCAGCACCGAGCGGTAGAGATACCAGGTGGTGAAGACGGTCGGGTTGGCGATCAGGAACACCGTCATCATGACGATGAACACGGCGAGCGTGCCGAGCGCGGCACGGTTGTCGAGGATGAAGCCGCGCATCCAGTGATCGGATGGGTGTTTCCACTCTTTCTGGGCACTGGGGCGGGGAATGCCGGCGGACGGCTCGTGCAGGTCGGGCTCCATGGTCTTGCTCATCGTGCTCTCTGCTCCGCGTCGCCGGCATCGTGCAGCCCGGCCAATCCGCCGGGATGCGCGACCTCTTCCATGAAGTTGATGAGATCTTCGGCCGACTTGACCTCGCTGCGGTCGGTCGTCAGTGCGACCTTGCCACGGTCGAGCACGACGAAGCGGTCGGCGATGTCGAAGACATGATGGATGTTGTGGCCGATGAACAGAATCGAGCGGCCGCTCGCCCGCACCTGACGCACGAAATGGAACACCTTGGCGGTTTCGGTCAGCGACAACGCCGTCGTCGGCTCGTCGAGGACGATCAACTCCGCCTGCTTGTAGATGGCGCGGGCGATCGCCACGCCCTGGCGCTCGCCACCCGAAAGCTGGCCGACGATCGACTGCGGCGTGAACACTTTCGAGGTGAAGCCGATCTCGCGCATCAGCCGGCTTGCCTCCTCGATCTCCTTGTTGACCCTGAGAAAGCCCAGGAATCCGGTCAGCTCGCGGCCCATGAAGATGTTGCGAACGATGGTCTGCTGCACGGCCAGCGCCCGGTCCTGGAACACCGTCTCGATGCCGGCCTCGCGGGAACGCGCGGCGCTCCACCCGGTCACCGGCTTGCCGCGCACGAGGATTTCGCCACTGGTCGGCTTGACCACGCCGGAGAGGATCTTGATCAGCGTCGACTTGCCGGCGCCATTGTCGCCGAGCAGGCCGACGACCTCGCCGCGGTCGACGCTGAGATTGACCCCGCCCAGTGCATAGACCTGGCCATAGGATTTGCTGATGTCGCGCAGTTCGATGAGGCGTTCTGCCATCGGATCCTCGCTTTGATTGTCGCTTGCCGGCTTCGTCGCCAGCGGTCCCACCGGCCGGGGCCTGAGATCCCGGCCGGCGGCTTGGGAGGTCAGCGCAGCGCCTGCTTGGCGAGCTCGGCGACGATCTCGTAATTTTCGGGCGTGACGAAGCCGGCGCCGGTGTCGACATTCATCGGCGCCAGCCCCAGCACCACCTGCTGGCAGAGGCTGAGGATCGGCAGATAGCCCTGCAGGAACGGTTGCTGGTCGGCGGTCAATTGCACCCAGCCGCCCTTGAAGCCCTCGACGATCTGCGGACTGGTGTCAAAGCCGAAATTGAAGATCTCGCCCGCCTTGCGTCCCGCCGCCTGCATGTAGGTCGAGACATTGCCGAGCATCTGCCCACCGGGATAGCCGACCGCCTTGACGTCGGGATTGTTGAGCAGCGCCGCGGTGATCACCGGAATGGCCAGATTGGGATCGGACGCCCATTCGCCGCTCGGCGGTGAGGACAACTGGATGACCTCGACGCCGGCCTCCTTGAGCGCCGCCACCGTGCCGCGCTCGCGCGCGCCGCGACTTTCGTTTTCGAACGGACCGATCATGATCGCCTTGTCGCCGGCCTTCAGCTTGCCGAGCTTGAACGCCTCGGCGCCGAGCGCGCGGCCCTGCTGTTCCTGCTGGGCGCCGACATAGCCGCCGCCAAATGCCGCCATCACCTTCGGCACCGGCACGTTCTGATACATCATCTTGATGTCGTCCTTGTGCGCCTGTTCGGCGAGCGGCATGATCGACGCGTCGCCCGGATGGCCCATCATGGCGATGCCGTTGGGCTTGACCGCGACGGCCTCGCGCAGTTGCTGCACCATCTTTTCGATGTCCCACTGGGAGAAGATGTAGTCGACCTTCGGCCCGAGATCGGTCTCTGCCTGCTTGGCGCCATTATAGACGATGGTGCCGAAAGCGTCGCCCTCGGCGCCGCCGACGAAGAAGCGGATGTGGACATCCTTGCACCATTTGGCGTCGAGCGCCTGCGCGGGCAAGGTGGAGATCGCAGCGGCAAGCACCGTGGCGGCGGCCACGACGGTCGAGCGCAGAACGGTCCTTCTCATCGTCATGCTCATGCACTTATCCTCCCTTTTTGTCCTCGCAAGCGAGGGGTTTCGACATTCGCTTCGGAAATGCTCGCTACAGACATCCCGGCCGGCTCCTCCCGCCGGCCGATCACATCGGGTTCGGCAGGTAGCTGGCGCCTCCCCGGCATTGCTTCAGATATTCCAGCGCCCGCACCTGCCCGGTGATCTCGAGATCGTCGCGATAGACCGGGTCGTGCCAGCCTTCGATATCGATGGCACCCTTGTACCCGGCCAGCCGCAATTCGCTGATCACCCGCGTCCAGTCGCTGTCGCCGAAGCCTGGCGTGCGCATCTGCACGAACGGCAAACGGCCGAACACGCCATGCTCGCGGATGACATCCCAGCGCACCGTCGCGTCCTTGCCGTGCACATGGAAGATGCGCGGCGCCCATTTGCGGATCTGCGGCATCGGATCGATCAGATAGACGAGCTGGTGGCAGGGCTCCCATTCGAGGCCCAGATTGTCGTCCGGCACTTCGTTGAACATCATCTCCCAGGCGTCCGGATTGTGGGCGATGTTCCAGTCACCGGCGGCCCAGTTGCCGTCCATGGCGCAGTTCTCGAAGGCGATGCGCACGCCCTTGTCCGCAGCGCGTTTGGCAAGCCGCCCCCAGACTTCCTTGAAGCGCGGCAGGCTCTCCGGCAGTGGCTTGCCGCGCAGACGGCCGGTGAAGCCGCTGACCATCGAGGTGCCGAACAGATGCGCATTGTCGATCACGGTTTCCCACGCTGCGAGCACGCCGCGATCGACCTCGCCGTCTTCCAGCGGATTGCCGAACACGCCGAGCGAGGACACGGTGACGTCGGCATCGCCGATCGCCTCGCGGATCTGGCCGGCGAGAAGCGGCAGGTCCTTGCCGCCAAGCGTCTGCCAGAAGAAGGGCTGGATGCTCTCGAAGCCGTGCGGCAGGATCTGTTTGACGTAAGCCGCCGGGTCGTCGAGATTGGCCCGCACCATGGTGCCGATCCGGATGTCGAGAAGCGGGTTCGGCGTCATTGTGCGTCCTCTGCGATTGTCACGCGGCGGCCGGTCTCGGCGCTTTCGATGGCGCCGAAAACCATGGCCAGGCTCTTGATGTTGTCGGCGCCGCGCGTTTCCGGTTCGGTGCCGGTCTCGATGGCGTGCACGAAATCCTGGAGAATGCCGAGATGGCCGCCGACGCGATCGGACGCATCGAGCGGCGGCACCGCGATCGACTGGGTTTTGTCGAACATCCCGTCGCGGCCCGGCATCACTGCTTCTGCCCTCAGGTCGTCATGACCGTCCCAGATGAGGCTGCCGCGCTCGGCGACGATGCGCCATGTACTTTCCCAACTGGTGCGGAAGCCGGCGGCGCACCAGCTGCCGGCATAGGTGAAGACCTTGCCGCGGCCGAGATCGAAGACGGCGCTGGCCGACGATCCCTGCCGGTACCAGGAATTGGCCGGCTCCCATTCCTGGCAATAGACATTGGCCGGCTCGCCGGCGACCATGTAGCGGGCGGCGTCGAAGGTGTGGATCGCCATGTCGAGCAGCAGCACATGCGCCATCTCCTCGCGAAAGCCGCCGAAATGCGGCGCGACGAAGAAGTCGGCGTGGATGCTGGTCGGCGTACCAATGGCGCCGGAATCCAGGAACCTGCGGATGCGCCTGACATTGGCGACATAGCGACGGTTCTGCACGACGGCGTGAATGCACCCGGCGCGGCGCGCGGCCTCGACGATGGCGCGCGCATTTTCCGGACTGTCGGCGAGCGGCTTTTCCGTCAGCAGATGGCAATTGTGGGCAAAAGCGGAAAAAGCGACTTCGCGCCGGGCGGCTGGAACCACCACGTCGAACACCGCTTGCGGTTTGGTCTGGTCGAGCACGGCGTCGAGATTGCTGCCGATGAAGGCATTGGTGAGATCGTATTCGCGCGCCCTCGCCCGTGCCCTCTCGGCATCGATATCCACGAGGCCGACAAGGGTGAGCCCGCGGATCTGCCTGATGGCATCGAGCCAGGCCTTGCTCATCGCTCCGCAGCCGACCAGGACGACATCGATCATCCAGCGCTCCTCCTCCGCTCGGTCCCTCCAGACCGATCGTCACGGCATCCACGGCAGGACCGTAAACGTTTTTCCGTAAACGTTTACGAGAACACACCCGAAGGCGTAGAATGTCAATTGGCCGTTGGCGAAAATCGTCCTGTCGCCTTGGCCTGAGCGGCTACCGGTGCTAGCCAAGCAAGGGGAGTACAGTCACTTGGCATCCAGCATTCACGACCTTGCCCGTCACTTGAACATATCGATCGGCACGGTGTCGCGAGCGCTGAACGGTCGCGCCGATGTAAATGCCGACACGCGCCAGCGCGTGCTCGAGGCGGCCAGGACGCTCAACTATTCGCCGAACCAGTCCGGCCGCAGCCTGAGGCAAGGCGCCACCCATTCGATCGCCTTCATGCTGCAGCCGCATCCCGGTGACCAGCAATATGGTGAGCCGTTCTTCATTCCATTCCTGATCGGGCTGCAGGCCAGGCTTGCCGAAAGCGGGCTCGACCTGACCGTGGTCATGGGGGCGCCAGGCGACTACCAGCAGGAGCGCCTGCGCCGTGTCGTCGAAACGCGCCGCGCCGACGCGGTGCTGCTGGCCTGGACGCGGCGCGAGGACGAGCGCATCGACTATCTCACGCAAGCCGGCTTTCCCTTCGCCACGCTCGGCCGCAGTCGCTCCGGGGCCAAGTCCTATCCTTCCCTCGACCTCGATTTCGAGAAGGCCGGCGCCGACGCCGTCGACCGCCTGGTGGCGCGCGGCCACCGCCGCATCGCCGCCGTCCGTCCGTCGCTCGACCTCAACTTCGGCTATTTGTTCCTGGCCGGCTACCGCAAGGCCCTAAAGCGGCACGGCATCGAGATCGACCCCGAGCTGATCGCCTCCGGCTTCATCAACGAGGCCGGCGGCTACGAGGTGACGCCTCAGGTGATGCGCTCCAAGGCCCCGCCAACCGCCATCATCTTCAACAATGATGCAATGGCGCTGGGCGGCTGCAAGGCGCTGGCCGAGATGGGCATCAGGCCGGGCCACGACATGGCGGTGACCGTCATCGTCGACACGCCGCTCTGCCGCTATTTTTCCCCGGCTCTGACCGCCTTCCGCCCGGCGCTGGAGCCAATGGGACAACGCCTCGCCGAAATGCTGCTGGCGTCGCTTCCCGCCTTCGCCGGCCCGGAAGGTCCACGGATCATGCGCGAGGTCTGGCCGCTGGAACTGGTGGCGCGCGACAGTGATTGATGGTGGCAGCAGGACCGCCGATGTCGTCGTCCCCTCAAACAGCACACCGGTGCGCAGTGCACCGGCCGCAACCTTGAATGCGCGGGAGGCGCTGCAGGTTCCGGATCGCGCCACAATGAGGGCGATCAGCGAGAGCAAGTCTTAAGATACCGGCGCCGCTCCGCCCTCTGCCGTGCGCCGCGCGATAAACTCATCCAGCACGCCGGCGGTGGCGGCAGCCGTTGCCGGCGGCGCGAAATCGGAAAGCACCCGCCTCCAGACACCGGTGGCGCGCTCGCTCGCCGTCTTCGAGCCGCTCTGCGTCCAGTTGCCGAAATTCGACCAGTCGGCCACCAGCGGTTCGTAGAAGGCGGTGCGGTAGCGCGCCATGGTGTGGCCGGCCGAGAAGAAGTGGCCGCCCGGCTGCACCTCGGCGATCGCTTCGAAACCGATGGAATCGCTGTCGCCAGGCGTCGGGGCACAGAGCTCGGCCACTGTCTGCAAAGCCTCGATGTCGGTGACCAGCTTTTCGAAGGAAACGCTTAAGCCCCCCTCCAGCCAGCCGGCGGCATGGATGCACATCGTCGCCCCGGCCAGCACCGAACCCCACAGCGCGAACTGCGTCTCGTGCGCGGCCTGCGCGTCGGAGATGTTGGCCGCACTGCCGCCGCCGGACCGCCACGGCAGCCCGGTGAAGCGCGCCAGCTGACCGGCGCCCAGCGTCGCCTTGACATGCTCGGGCGTACCGAAGGCTGGCGCGCCGGATTTCATGTCGACATTGGAGGAGAACGAACCATAGACGACCGGCGCACCCGGCCGCACGATCTGCGCTAGCGTCAGCCCGGCCAGCGCTTCGGCGTGCTGCAGCGTCAACGCGCCGGCCACCGTGATCGGCGCCATGGCGCCTGCCAGGCAGAACGGCGTGATGACGGAGATTTGGCCCGCGCGGGCGAAATCGATGATGCCTTGCGCCATCGGGATGTCGAGCTGGCGCGGCGAGTTGGTGTTGATGACGGTGTAGCAATATGCATTTGCCAGAAACTCGTCCTGCGACAGGCCGCGCGCCAGCCGCAGCATCTCGAACCCGTCCTCGACCTGCGGCGTACCGCGCGCGAAGACGAATGGAAACTTGTCCGACAGCGTCAGCTGCGCGCGGTTGACGGCATAGTGCCGAAAGCGGTTGTCGACATCCTGCGGTTCGATGCAGGGCCCCAGCATATGCAGCACGTCGAAATGCTGCACCAGCCGCATGAGATCCTCGAAATCCGCCAGTGTTCCCGGCCGCCGGCCGCGCTCGAGATCGGTGACGTTCGGTGCTCCGCTCCCGGCCAGGAACGCCATCGAGCCAAGTTCGAGCGTCAAATCGCGCGCGCGGGAACCGGCATGGGCGTGGATCGAGTTCGGCGCCGAGGCCAGTGCCGCCGTCACCATGTCGCGACCGATGCGCACCATGTCGGTGTCCGGATCGACCAGGGCGCCGGCATTGGCGAAAAGCTCACGCGCCTGCGGCAGCAGCACCTTGATGCCGAGCTCTTCCAGCACGCGCAACGCCGTGTCATGGATGGCGGCGACCTGATCATCCGAGAAGATCGGCTGCGGCAGGAACGGATTCTTCAGCGAATGGTAATTGGGCCGGCGGCTGCTTTCGCTGCCTGCCTCGCCCGTGCGTCCACGCCGGCGCTCGCGCCTGCTGTCCCGTGCCGCGTCATCGACCATGGTGTATTCTCCTCATTGCCGCATCGCCTTGCCCTCGGGATCGTAGGGCGAGGCCGCGATGACGCGTGCCGGCCGCTCGACGCCTACAATGTGCACCGAAAGCGCCGTCCCCTCCTCGGCAAAATCGTCGTCCACCAACGCCAGTGCGACGCTCTTGCCGATCGTGTAACCAAATCCGCCCGAGGTGACGAAACCGACGCGCCGACTGTCATGCCAGACTGGCTCGAAACCGCTGGCATCGGCATCAATAGCGTCGATCTCCAGCGTCACGATCCGCTGCGAGGCACCGGCGTCGCGCTCCTTCAACGCCGCTTCGCGGCCGATGAAGTCGCTCTTGCCGAAAGCGATGAACCGGTCGAGACCGGTCTGGCCCGGCGTGTAGCCTTGCGTGAATTCGCGCGACCAGATGCCAAAGCTCTTCTCCAGCCGCAGCGCATTGAGCGCATAGTAGCCGATTTCGGCAAGGCCCAGATCCTCGCCAGCGCCCAGCAGCGTGTCGCGCAGAGTGGCATGCATGGTCACGGGGCAACTGATTTCGAAGCCGAGTTCGCCTGATATCGACAGCCGCGCAACACGTGCCTGCACCATGCCGATATCAAATGCGCCGCAGGCCATGAACGGCAGCGCTGCGCCGGAAACATCCTGATGCGTCGTTCGCTCCAGTATTTTGCGCGCGTTCGGCCCCGTCAGCAGAAAGCCGCTCATCGTGTCGGAGAGGTCGTCGACGGTGACGCCTTCAGCCGCATGGCTCTCGAACCAGCGCATGTGGAATTCCCGGAGATAGTAGGAGCCCATCAGCCAATAGCTGCCGCCGCCCCAGTTGAAGACGGTGAGGTCGCCCTTCAGCCGTCCGTCATGACCGAGCATCGGCGCCAGGCCGGCCCGCCCCGGCTTCGGCAGCCTGCAGGCGAGCAGCCGGTCGAGCCAGGCTTCCGCACTTGGCCCCGCCACCGCATAGCGCGAATAGGCCGAGATATCGACGAGACCGGCGGCGCGCCGCACCTGCAGCGCCTCGTCGCCGACGATGTCGAAGGCGTTGGAGCGCCGCAGCGTCGTGTTCTCGGCAAATCCCATCGGCGCGAAATAGGCCGGGATTTCCAGCCCCCACGACGCTGTCCATTCGCATCCCGCGGCCGTCATGCCGTCATAGGCGCCGGGGCGTTTCAGCGGCCGGCCGGCGGGCAGCCGCTCATTGGGAAAGGTCATGACGAAGCGGCGCGAATAGAACTGGCGTGTCGTCTGCTTGAGATATTCCCGGTTGGCGGCGAAGGCGCCGTAGCGGGCAATGTCCATGCCAAAGATGTCGGCCTGCGGTTCGCCGAAAATCATCCATTCGGCCAGCGACTTGCCGACGCCGCCGCCCTGGCTGAAACCGGCCATGACGCCGCAGGCGACCCAGTAATTCTTCAGCCCGCGCACCGGCCCGACAATCGGATTGCCGTCCGGCGTGAAGGTGAAGGCGCCGTTGACCCATTTGCGGATGCCGGCCGTCGCCAAGCAAGGGAAGCGCTCATGCGCCTTGGCGAGTTCCGGGCTGATGCGATCGATGTCTTCCGGGATCAGTTCGATGCCGTAGTCCCATGGCGCGCCATCCATTTTCCAGTGCTTCGGGTTCTGCTCGTAAACGCCCAGCAGCACGCCCTTGCGCTCCTGCCGGAGATACGAAAAGCCGTCGAGATCGACGGCGATGCCGATTTCCTTGTCCAGCGCCGCGATCTCGGGAATGTCCTCAGTGATGAAATAATGGTGCTCCATCGGCGTCACCGGCAGGTCGACGCCGGCCATGCGACCGAGCTGCTTTGCCCACAGCCCGCCGGCATTGACGACATGCTCGGCGATGATGGTGCCCTGCTCCGTGACGACATCCCAGCGACCGTCGGCGCGCGGCTTCAACTCGACCACCCGGTTGCGCAGTATGATGTCGGCGCCGCGCTTTTTTGCAGCGCCGGCATAGGCGTGCGTCGTACCGTACGGGTCGAGATGGCCTTCGTTGGAATCATGCAGACCGCCAAGCACGCCGGAGACGTCGACGATCGGGCAGATCGCCTTGATCTCGTCGGGCGTGACGAGGCGCGCGGTCTCGATGCCTACCGACTGGAACACCGCCCAAGCTGATTTCAGCCACTCCCAGCGCGCGGGATCGCTGGCGATGTTGACGCCGCCCGTCATGTGCAGGCCGATATCCCAGCCGGATTCGGCCTCGATCTCCCGGTAGAGATTGATGGTGTAGTCCTGCAGCGCCGCCACGTTGGGATCCGCGTTGAGCGCATGGAAGCCCGCCGCCGCGTGCCACGTCGAACCGGCCGTCAGTTCGGCGCGCTCGATCAGCGCCACATCGCTCCAGCCGAACCGCGTCAAATGGTAGAGCACCGAGGCTCCCACCACGCCACCCCCGATGACGACTGCGCGGTAGTGCGACTTCAAGGCTTCCCCTCCACGGTTGGTCCGAAGGCCGGACTATATACCCACTAGACATAAGTGTCCAGGACCAGCGCGCGCGGCTTTTTTTGCCGGTCTGAGACTGACGGAATGATCTTCCGCCAGGCGCACGTTTCTATCGGCACGTGAAGAAGACCGCCGGCATGCACTGCGCGCTGTCACGCAAGCATCATGTTCGCGCCGTAGACCGCGTTTCGGGGAGGCCTGCGCGGCATCATCGATGTCGCGCCTCTTTCAGTTTTTTCGTCCCGCGGCACATCCGGCACAAAGAGGATTATCCATGAAACACCTGTATCGAACCGCGTCGCTCGGCGTCGCGCTGGCCTTGTTCACCGCCTTGACGCCGGCCCTCGCCGACAGCACCGCGACCGTCGGCGGCACGAGCTTTGTCAACAAAGGGCTGGTCGGCGTCGGTCGCATCCCGGCCGCTCAGCGCGACAAGTTCGGCGAGACGTTTGGTTCGGGCTCCGGCATGTCGATCGACACATCAGGCTGGACGCATGAGGCCGCTGGCTACAAAGGTTCGCTCTGGCTGCTGCCGGATCGCGGCTACAATGTCGTCGGTACCACCGACTACCGGCCGCGCCTCAACACCATCGGCATCGAGTTTACCCCGGTGGCACCAGATGCGGCACCTGCTGCCGGCCAGCGGCAGACCGGCGTCAAGGCAACGCTCGCCGACACCATGCTTCTTACCGACGACAAGGGGGCTGATGCCACAGGCCTCGATCCGCTCAACGGCGTGCGCGCGGCAAGCGGCGACATGCCGATCCTGCCGCAAGCCGACAATGGCAAGCTGGCGCTCGACAACGAGGCGATCGTGCGGCTGCCCGATGGTTCGATGTTCATCTCCGACGAATACGGCCCGAACATCTATCGGTTTTCCGCCGACGGGCATCTGCTGTCGGCAACCCAGCCACCGGCCGCCCTCGTGCCGATGCGCCACGGCACGCCGAACTTCGCCTCGGACAATCCGGGACCCGGTGCCGCCGAGCCCGATCCGAAGGATCCCGAAACCGGCCGCCAGAACAACCAAGGCCTCGAAGGCATGGCAATGACGCCAGACGGCAAGTTCCTGATCGCCGTGCTGCAGTCGGCGCCCCGGCAGGACGGCGGCGATTCGCCCGCCACGCGCCAGAACACCCGCGCCCTGGTCTACGACGCATCCGACCTCGGCCATCTCAAGCTGGCGCATGAGTATGTCGTGCCGCTGCCGGTGTTCAAGGATGCCAAGGGCAAGACCAAGGTCGCCGCGCAGAGCGAGATCGTGGCACTGTCGGATCAGACCTTCCTGATGCTGGCGCGCGACAGCGGCAACGGCCAGGGGCTGAAGGGCGACACCTCGCTTGTGCGCCAGATCTTCGTCGTCGACGTCTCGGCCGCGACCGACATCGCCGGCGGCGCCTTCGACGCCGCTGACAAGCCGGTCGCCCCCAAGGGCGTCGTCGACCCATCGGTGACACCGGCCAAGCTGACGCCATTCATCGACATCAACGACAGTGCCGAGCTCGGCCGCTTCGGCCTGCACAATGGCGCGCCCAACGACCAGGATAACCTGTCCGAGAAGTGGGAGGCGATGTCAGTGGTCAGCGTTCTGGATCCGAAGCTGCCCGACGACTACTTCCTGTTCGTCGCCAACGACAACGACTTCCTCGCCCAGGACGGTTTTCAGGTCGGCGCGCCCTACAAGGCCGAAGACGGCGCCAATGTCGACACCATGTTCCTGGTCTATCAGGTCACGCTGCCGGGTCTGACCAAGAAGTAACCACCACTGCCCGGGCGGGCGCGCTTGGCGCGTCCGCTGGGGCTCGCGGCTGGGCATGAACGGGGCAGCGGCCTTTCAACCGTGCGGCGCGTTCGCAAGGGTGCATCTCGGTCCCGCCTGCGATATCATCGTGGACTGGATCCAAATCACCATCCGCCGAGCTGCCCGCCATGGACGAAAAAATGCCCGCGCGCCGGCGCACCGGCGACCTGACCAGCGGCCCGATCCCGCGCACGCTTCTGCTGTTCGCCCTGCCGGTGCTCGGCTCCAACGTGCTGCAGTCGCTCAACGGTTCGATCAACGCCGTCTGGGTCGGCCGTTTCCTCGGCGAATCGGCGCTGACCGCCACCTCCAACGCCAACCTCGTCCTGTTCCTGATCCTCGGCACTGTGTTCGGCATCGGCATGGCGGCCACCATCCTGGTGGCCCAGTCGGTCGGTGCCCGCGACCTGCCCGAGGCGCGCCGCATCGTCGGCACCAGCGCGACGTTCTTCTTCCTCGTCTCGGTTGTCTTCGCGGTCTGCGGCTGGATCTGGGTCGACGCCATTCTCAACACGCTCGGCACACCGGCCGATGCCTTGCCGCTGGCGCGCTCCTATCTGCGCATCATCTTCGTCGCCGTGCCGATGATGAACCTTCTGTCCTTCGTCATGACCGTGCTGCGCGGTGCCGGCGATTCACGCACGCCCTTCTTCTTCATGGCGCTGGCCGTCGCCCTCGACATCGTGCTCAACCCATTGCTCATCGCCGGCATCGGGCCGTTTCCCGAGCTCGGTATCGCAGGCTCCGCCACGTCGACGCTGATCGGCCAGACGGTAAGCGTGATCGCCATCCTGATCGTGCTCTATGTGCGCAAGCATCCGCTGCGGCTGGCCGGCGCCAACCTCGCTCTGCTGCGGCCCGATCCCACCTTGCTTCGCATCGTCGTCTTCAAGGGCGTGCCGATGGGTCTGCAGATGATTGTCATCTCGGCGGCTGCATTGACAGTGATGGGCATGGTCAACTCCAACGGCTCGCAGGTCGCCGCCGCTTACGGCATCGCCGCCCAGCTGTGGACCTATATCCAGATGCCGGCGCTCGCCATCGGCGCCGCGGTGTCCTCGATGGCGGCGCAAAATGTCGGCGCCGGGCGCTGGGACCGGATCGGCCGCATCGCCGCCTCCGGTGTAGGCTTCAACCTGGTCCTGACCGGCGCGCTGGTTGCCGTGCTGTCGGTTTTCGACCGTTCGGTGCTGAGCCTGTTCCTGAGCAGCGACAGCGCGGCGATCGACATCGCCGTCCACATCAACAATGTCGCCTCGTGGTCGTTCATTCTGTTCGGCATAACCATCGTGCTGTTTGCCACCGTAAGAGCCACGGGTGCCGTGATGCCGCCGCTGATCATCCTGGTCATTTCGGTGCTGATCGTGCGCACCGGCTTTGCCTATTTCATGCGTGGCGTGATCGGCGAGGAAGCGCTGTGGTGGAGTTTCCCGGCCGGTTCAATCAGCTCGCTTATACTGGCCGCTGCCTACTACCGTTTCGGCCGCTGGCGCACCACGCACATGATCGAGAACAGGCCGGCCGCCGGCGAGCCGCCGGACACCGGTCTTGGCGTGCCGCGCGGACGCGCGCATCTTTCGCCTGAAACACCGAACGGCTGAAGCCAACCCGGTTCCGCTGGACAGCTCCAGGGCTCAACGCCCGTGTTGTTTCAGCTCAAAAGCCAGTGCCACCAACGCAAACGCCACGATCACGCCGGCGAATGCCAGGCTGGCGGCTATAGGACTTGCATAGGTCGAAACGATGCCGATGCCGATGACGGGCAAGGCGTTGCCGACAAAGCAGCAGATGAAGAAGCTGGACACCACTTCGGCGCGACGAGCCTTCGGCGCGATCTCGTTCACCACTTGCAGCCCGCCACGGTAACCAAGCGCCGCCGCAACGCCGCAACAGGCCGTCGCAGCAACCATCAGTGCCATCGAGGCCAGTGTCTGCGCCGCCACCACCAACGAGACGCTTGGCATCATCAATGCCAGCGCAGCCAGCATCGCTTTGTTGCTCTTCATGTGCATCAGAACGACAATGCTGATCGCGGTGACGATCGCCAGTTCGAAGAACAGCGCGCCGGCGACGGCGTGGTTGGTCACATGCAGCTGCTGCGCCAGGATGCTCGGCGCCAACGCGGCGTAGAACCCGACCAGCGCCATCGCGCCGAAGCCGGTCACCGCCGGCGCGACGAAGCGCGCACGGATTTCCTCCGGGACGGAAAGTTGCGGCCGCAAGGAAAGCCGCCGCAGGCCGCCCGGCTTCGCCACCGTTTCGCGAGTGCGCCAGACCAGGATCGTTACCACCAAAAGTGCTGCCAGATAGACGATGAAGATCAGCCGCAACGGCCATGGCTCATATTCAGCCAGAAGTCCCGAAATCAGTGCGCCGAAGCCGAGGCCGAGGAAATTGGTGCTGGTGGCGATCACACTGGCGCGCGACTTGTCCGCGCCGGGAAGAAGCTCGGCAATCCACGCAGTTCCGGTCCCCGCGCCGACGCCGATGCCAAGCCCGCTCAGGATGCGGGCGACGTCGAGCGAGACGACGTTTCCGGCAAACAGGAAGACAAGCGCACTGACGATGGCGACAAGCATCGCCGCCAGGCTCGCGGGCCGGCGCCCGACGACATCGGACACCCCGCCGAACATCACCAATGCCGCCAGATTGCCGACGACATACACGGCGTAGATCAGCGTCAGGGTGATTTGTGAAAAGCCGAATTGCTGCTTGTACACGATATAGAGCGGCGTCAGCACCGTGCTGCCGGCAAACAGCACCGCAATCATCGCGGCGACGGTGGGGATTGCAAGAGCATCGCCACCTGCTCCTTCGTGCGTATGCGCAAAATTGCGAATGGCCATGGCCAACCTCGTCACCAATTTCGGGGATCGAGGATTTAACGCGGTTTCATCCACGACGTTCCAGCCGACAGGGAGGCTCCTGACAGCACCGTGGACATTGCTTGAGCGGGATATCTGCCGGCTGAACAGGCTCGGATCGGGGCCAGCGGCTCCGATCCGTCATCTATCGCTCAACCGGTCGGCCTCACCTGCAGGGGAAGCCGGGCGCGATCTTGCACTTGCCGGGGCGCGGCTTGTGCGGCGGGCGATGGTGCGGAGGACGGTGCGGCCTGTGCTGCCAGTGCGGCCGATGCGGCGGGCGCACGATGATGATCGGCGGGCGAACGATCTGGGAGCGTTCGAGATAACCGGCGCTGGCCCAGCCGCTCACGCCGCCGCCGTGGATTCTACACCAGCCCGGCTGGCAGCCGGTGACATTGACCCTGAAGCCGGCGGGCAGCGTTCCCACCCTGGCGTATCCCGCTCCCGGCCCGCTGCGGACGTTGAGGTTGGTCGAGGTGTGGGCGCTGTAGGCGAAGGCCGCGGCCGACGTCCCGAAGACCGCGGCCAGGATGGTCGCGACCACAAGCAGAAAACGAAATCTCATCAGTCCCCTCCATTCGAATCCCAGCCGTACATCTGCTTCGGCCAAGACTGCCCTGCAAGAGGAGCGGCCAAGCCAAGAAAAGTCAACGGTGGGCGGCCGTAATCGTCCTGACCAGCGGGACTGATGCCGGATTTTCCTTGGACATGGTTGAGGAATTCCCCGGTTGCCATTTATTGGCTCCCCAACATCCGCTAGCGTTTACTCTCTCTTTCGACAATTCATCGCGGGCAAAGGTGGGATCCATGGGCAAAGGCAGGGTCGAGGCATTCACCGATGGTGTCGTGGCCATCATCATCACCATCATGGTGCTTGAGTTGAAAGTGCCGCACGGCGAGGACTTCTCCGCCCTGGTGCCGTTGTGGCCGATCTTCTTCTGCTACGTGCTGTCCTTCATCAATGTCGGCATCTACTGGAACAACCTGCACAACATGTTCCACGCCGTGCAGCGGGTCGACGGGCGCGTGCTGTGGGCCAACCTCAATCTGCTGTTCTGGCTGTCGCTGATGCCGGTGACCACAGCCTTCATGGGCGAGAACCACTTTGCGCCGGTGCCGGTCGCGGTCTATGGCACCGACCTCGCGCTATGCGCCATCGCCTACACCATACTCGCCGCCGCGCTGCATCGGCTTCACGGCAATGATACCGCTTTTGCCAAGGCGCTGGGTACTGACCGCAAGGGGAAGCTCTCCCTGGCTGTCTACATCGCAGCCGTCGTGCTGACCTTCGTCAGCCAGTGGATCGGCGTCGCGCTCTATGTGCTGGTCGCGATGATATGGCTCGTACCGGATACGCGCTTTGCGCGGGTGATTGAAAAGTAGCTGTCTTCACGCATTTTCAAGGCAAAGCGTTGCACGTCTTTCCCAGAGTTGCGTTACTTGCGCATCGCTTTCAGTTTTTCCGCTACCGATGCGGCAAGGTCGGCATAGCGCTCCTCCAGCCGTTCCGCGGCCTTGATGATCGAGAAATCATGGCCGAACTTTTCCAGCGCCATACGCAGCTTCTCGACGAACTCGGCTTGTTTCTCCAAGGCGGAAAAGAGCGTCTTCACCTGCGTTTCGCTGATGTCGGGATTGGCCAGCATCTGCGGCACCTCGCGGCCCATCTGGTCGCCAATGGCGGTCTGTTCCTTCAGGATTGCAACCCAGTCCGTCAATCAGGAAATCTCCGTTTGCCCCCAGGGCTAAAGTTTGTTTTGTCCCCAGGGCAAAATCTCTTTTGCGGAGGCAAAGGGCAACATGCGCAGCCTCGACCGCACTGGTCAACCCGACAAGGCGAGCAGAGGCTTGCACCGGCCGGCTCCGGCGCTAAGTTCGGCGCCATCGAACAAGGAACCCATCGCCCATGATCACCGACGCCGAGATCCAGACCGCCCTGCCCGCGCTTGCCCCAGGCAATGCCGCCGTGATCACCGGCGCCGCCAGCGGCATCGGTCTGGCGGCCGCCAAGCGGCTTGCACTGATGGGCATGAAGATCGTGCTGGCCGACATTGGCGGCGCGCGGCTTGACGACGCCTCGCGCGCCGTTTCTGCGATTGCCGGCGACGATGCCGTGCTTGCCGTCGCCGCCGACGTTTCGAAGGCGGATGAGGTGGACCGCCTCGCCGAGAGGGCGTTCGGCGCCTTCGACGGCGTGTCGCTGCTGATGAACAATGCCGGCGTCGGCGACAATCCCGGAAAGCCATGGGAAAACCGCGACGCCTGGAAACGGCTGCTGGACATCAATTTCTGGGGCGTCGTGCATGGCGTGGAGGCCTTCGCGCCGCGAATGCTGGCCTCGGCCGGGCCGGGTCTGATCGTCAACACCGGCTCCAAGCAAGGCATCACCACGCCGCCCGGCAACCTTGCCTACAATGTCTCCAAGGCAGGGGTGAAAACCTTCACCGAGGGCCTGGCGCATGCGTTACGCAACGAACCCGGCGCCCATGTCGCTGCCCATCTGCTGATCCCCGGCTTCACCTTTACCGGCCTGACCGAGGGCGCGACGGAAAAACCGGCCGGCGCCTGGACCGGCGAACAGGTTGTGGATTTCATGCTGGAATCCCTGACCAGAGGCGATTTCTACATCCTGTGCCCGGACAATGAGGCGGCCCGCCCGCTGGATGAAAAGCGCATGGCCTGGGCGATCGGCGATATCATTGAGAACCGCCCAGCCCTGTCGCGCTGGCATCCGGACCACAAGGACAGTTTCGCGGCGTTCATGAAGGACTGATCTTCAGGCCGCCTGCTTTTTCGACCCGCGCTTCCTCGTCACAACCTTCTTCGCTGCCATGTCGGCGATCTGTTCGTCATGCCGCTTTGCCGCACGCTCGCATTTGGCGCGGATTTCCTCGACTTCGGATTCGGTCAGATGCTCGATGCCTATGAAGTGGTTGTGGCCCTTGCCGACCCGGATCAGTTCGTCGAGTTTGGCCTGGATCGCCGCGCCGTCGCGGTTCTGAGTGTTCTGGATCAGGAAGACCATCAGGAAGGTGATGATGGTCGTGCCCGTGTTGATGACGAGCTGCCAGGTGTCCGAAAAACCGAAGAACGGACCGCTCACCGCCCAGACGGTTACGATCAGGCAACAGACGGCGAATGTCGGCGGCAGGCCGGCTATGCGGGCGACCCAGTTGGCGACCTTGGTGAAATGCTTTTCCATCTATCGAATCCCTCGACGCTGCGGCGCGATGAGAAACAACCAGCGACCGTTTCAGGTTCCCGATGCAAGCAAATACCTCAGGTACAATTGCCTACACGCATAGGGAGAATAGCCTGGAAAACACGCCTTATGGGTTCAATGTCACAATGACCCTGCAGGCGAGAGTGCCTGTTCCTTCCGCTTCACAGCGGTTTAACTCCAGCCCCTTCCGCTGCGCCACCCCCGCATGGCGGAAGGGGTTTCAGTCCGGCGGGCCTTGAAGCGCGTCGCCCGACTCCGTCTCAACGCTACGCACTTGAACTGGTCAGACGGCGTCGTTTTCCCAGCGATCGAGGAACGCTTCGATCGGCATTGCCTGCATGTCGGGAACCGCTCTGGCGAGCTTTTCGACCGGCCAGTCCCACCAGGCGAGAGCTTCGATCCGCGCCGCGATATCCGGAGCGAAGCGTGGCCGGAGTGCCTTCTCCGGCACGCCGGCGACGATCGCGTAGGGAGGCACATCACGCGTCACCACTGCGTTGGCGCCAACCACTGCGCCATTGCCGATGGTGACCCCGGGCATGATCACCGCGCCGTGGCCGATCCAGACATCATGGCCGATGGTCACCGCTTTCGCCCGCCGCCGCTCGCGGAAGGCGGCATCGACGCCCAGCCAGCGAAAATACTCGTTCGGCCGGTAGCTGAGCTTGTGCTGGGTCAGCCGCTCTATGGGATGCTCCAGCGCATTGATGCGGCTGTTGGCGGCGATCGAGCAGAATTTCCCGATCGTCGTGTAGATCGCTTCACAGTGGCGTTCAAAATAAGAGAAGTCGCCGACATTCACCTCGCGCAGCACCACTCGCTCGCCGATCGAGGCATAGCGACCGAGCTTGCACGCCTTCAGCTCCGCGGTCGGATGGATGCGTGGCTCGGGGTCTTTCGGGACGAGGTTTTCGGAACGGTCCATGCCGGCGGCTTTACCCCCAGGCGATTGGTCCCGCAAGCGGGGCCAATCGTCCGTCAGATCCTTTCCAGCAAGGATTCGCCGAGCGAATGGTCCCGCAAGCGGGACCATTCGTCCGTCCGGCCAGTTCCGGGAAGGAACTGGGCCGCCTGTTACGGCTTGCCTTTGCTCCACACCACGTTCTGGCCGTAGAGCGGCACGGTGGTGACCGACATTTTGGCCGAGCCGTTCTGCACCTGGCGCGAATGCGAGAGATAGATCAGCGTCTCATTGGGCTTGTCGTAGATGCGGTTCACCACCTGCTTCTTCCAGATCAGGCTGATGCCTTGCTTGAACACCTCCTCGCCGCCCTCGCTCATGTCGATGTCACCGATGGTGATCGGACCGGTCTGGCGGCAGGAGATCGAGGAATCGGACGGATCCTCGAACCAGTTGCCCTTGTGCAGGCGATCGATGATGCCGCGATCGAAATAGGAGACATGGCAGGTCACGCCCTCCACTTTCAGATCCTTGATCGCCTCGACGATGATGTCGTTGCCAAGCCAGTCGACGCCGACCTTGCCGACTTCCTCGGCGACAGCAGCACCGGCGCCTAGGACAACGCACGCGGCCAACGCGCCGCCGATCAGTTTTCGCCCAATCAGTCGTCGCCCAATCAGTCGTCGCAAACTAGCCTCCTGCGGTTCGAGTTGCCGGTCACAGGTGGGGCGAGCAGCCCGGCTTTGCAAGCAGATAGGTCAACACCACTGCGGTTGCGGCAACGCGGCACTTTGCCTGTGCGAGGCCGAACCGCTAAGACTGTCGCACAGGCGCGGCATTGAGCCGGCGCGGCGATTTCTGCAGACGGACTTTGATGATGATGCGTTCTATCCTGGTCGGCATTCTCGTCCTGATGGCGGCCGGCATCGGCTGGCTGACCTTCGACTGGTACCGCGGCCACTATGGCGGCGAACCTTTCGGTGCCGCCTTCACCCTGGTCGACCAGAAAGGCACGCCGATCACCGAAGCCGCCTTCAGGGGGCAGCCCAGCGTCGTCTTCTTCGGCTTCACCCATTGCCCCGAGGTCTGCCCGACCACGCTGTTCGAACTGGCCGGCTGGCTGAAGACGCTCGGCGACGACGGCAAGAACCTGCACGCCTATTTCGTCTCGGTCGATCCCGAGCGCGACACGCCGGAAGTGATGAACGCCTATGTCAGCAATTTCTCCGACCGCATCGTCGGCATCACGGGCGCTCCGGACAAGGTCCATGCCATGGCCAAGTCGTTCGGCATCTACTGGAAGAAGGTCGACACCGGCGACGGCGACTACACGATGGACCACACCGCCTCGGTGCTGCTGCTCAACGCCAATGGCGACTTTGCCGGCACCATCGCCTACGGCGAAAGCGCCGATACGGCCATCGCCAAGCTGAAGCGGCTGGCGGCGAAAGGCTGATTACCATTTCATGACCCAGACGCGCCTTTACTTCACCACCGGAAAGACCGAGTCCGTCAGCATTTTCGCGGCGCTCGAGGCGGCCTTCGAGGAAGAAGGGCTGCCTATCGCCGTCCTGGAGGTCGACGAGGACAAGGACATCCACGAAGTGTCGCTCTATGCCGATGGCGACGTCGATGCGGTCGAGACCCGCTTGAAGGACATCCTTGCCGGCCTTTCCCTGTCGAACCCGATCGAGCGCGAGGCCCTGCCCGACATCGACTGGGTGGCGCATTCTCTGGAAGAGCTGAAGCCGGTGCGTGCCGGCCGTTTCTTCGTCCACGGCGCGCATGACCGCAGGAAACGCCACAGCGGCGAACTCGCCATCGAGATCGAGGCCGGCCTCGCCTTCGGCACCGGTCACCACGGCACCACAGTCGGCTGCTTGGAAATGCTGGAAAGAGTGGTTCGGCGCGAGCATCCGCGCAATGCGCTCGACCTCGGCACCGGCAGTGCGGTGCTGGCGATCGCCGTCGCCAAGCTGGCGCATATTCCTGTGCTGGCCACCGACATCGATCCGGTGGCGGTGCGGGTGGCTGCCGCCAATGCGCGGCTCAACCACGTCAAGGCACTGGTGGAAACAGCAACCGCGCCTGGTTTTCACCATCCGATCTTCGGCAAGCGCGCGCCCTTCGATCTCATCGTCGCCAACATATTGGCACGGCCGCTGATGCGGCTGGCGCCGCAAATGGCTGGTCACATCGCACTTGGTGGTTCGATCGTGCTGTCGGGTATCCTCGAGCGCCAGCGGGACGCCGTCATCTCGGCCTATGTCGGCCAGAATTTTCGCCACGTGCGCACCTTGCACCGCGAAGGCTGGGTGACGATCCATCTGAAGCATTGAGGCATGCAGGCCGGCAACGACCGAGCTTGGACCAAGTTCCACCGGTTGTCAGCCAAGCGATGCTGTAGCAGGTTGCGCCCAGCCGGAAATCGATTCCGATTTCCGCGACCTTACGCTACGGTTGCGCTGACCGCAGGAGGCCCACAATGTTCCAGACCTTCGATTCCGCGGGCGACCCGGCCGTCGGCAAACCGCGTGTGGCGTTGCTGCGCCAATGGCTTGAAGCCAACGGGCTGGACGGCTTCATCGTGCCGCGTGCCGACGAGCATCAGGGCGAATATGTCGCCGACCGCTCGGCGCGGCTGAAATGGCTGACCGGCTTCAGCGGCTCGGCCGGTGTCGCCATCGTCCTGCGCGACCGCGCCTTCGTCTTTGTCGACGGGCGCTACACGCTGCAGGTGCGCAGCGAGGTCGACCTCGACGTCTTTTCGATCGAAAGCCTGGTCGACAATCCCCCGGCTGTCTGGCTGAAAGACAATCTTGGCAAGGGCGCACGGCTCGGCTTCGATCCATGGCTGCACACGATCAGCGAGGTCAAGGCGCTGCAGGCCTCGGCCGACAAATCAGGTGCGGTGCTGGTGCCGCTCGACAAGAACCCGATCGACATCATCTGGAAGGATCAGCCCGACGCGCCGGTGGCTCCCGTCGAGCTTCACCCGATCGGCTTTGCCGGCGAGCTCGCCAAGGACAAGCTGGCGCGGCTGGCGGCGGCGATCGCAAAGGACGGCGCCACCCATGCCGTGCTGACCGACTCCTCCTCCATCGCCTGGGCCTTCAACATCCGCGGCGGCGACGTGCCGCACACGCCGCTGGCGCTCGGCTTCGCCATTCTTGCCGCCGATGGGTCGCACCAGCTTTTCATGGATAAGCGCAAATTCTCGCGCCAGGTCGCGGCCTATCTCACCCAACTCGCCGAGCCGCATGGGTCCGGCGAATTCGAAGCGGCGATCACATCGCTTGCCAAGAGTGGCGCGAAAATCGCGCTTGACCCGGTGCTGGCGGCCGACAGGCTGCGCATGCTGGTCGAGGCCAATGGAGGCGTCGTCGTTGCAGCAGCGGACCCCGCCCGCATCCCGCGCGCCACCAAGAACCAGGCCGAGATCAACGGCTCGCGCGCCGCGCATCGGCGTGACGGTGCGGCCGTGGCGAAGCTTCTGTGCTGGCTGGAGCGGCAAAAACCCGGATCGCTCGATGAGATATCGGTGGTCACCCGGCTGGAGGAACAGCGCCGGCAGACCGGCGAGGAAACGCAGATGCCGCTGCGCGATGTCTCCTTCGACACCATTTCGGGCGCCGGCCCGAACGGCGCCATCATGCATTATCGCGTATCGCGCGCCACCAGCCGCAAGCTGCAAGCCGGCGAGTTGTTCCTGCTCGATTCCGGCGCGCAGTATCAGGACGGCACTACCGACATCACGCGCACCGTGCCGATCGGACAGCCGACGCAGGAGATGCGCGAACGCTTCACCCTGGTGCTGAAAGGCATGATCGGCATTTCCACCTTGCGCTTTCCCGCCGGCACGCGCGGCTCCGAGATCGATGCCGTCGCGCGCATGGCGCTGTGGAAGCACGGTTGCGACTTCGCCCACGGCACCGGCCATGGCGTCGGCTCGTATCTGGCCGTGCATGAAGGGCCGCAGCGTATCGCCCGCACCGGCACCGAAAAGCTGCTCGAAGGTATGATGCTGTCCAACGAGCCGGGCTACTACAAGGAAGGCGCCTACGGCATCCGCATCGAGAACCTGATCCTGGTGACGCCGGCGCAAGAGATCGAGGGCGGCGACATCGCCATGCACGGCTTCGAGACGCTGACGCTGGCGCCGATCGACACAAGACTGGTGCAGTCGGACCTCCTGACGCGCGACGAGTTACACTGGCTGGACACGTACCATGCGCGCGTGCTGACCGAGATCGGCCCGATGCTCGACGGCGAAACGCTGGCCTGGCTGGAGAAGGCGACAGCGCCGCTGCCGCACGACGCGAAGATTTGATTTTCTGAGGCGCCGAGGGCGTGTCGAGATTCAGGTCAGGACGAGCCGAAAACGATGGGTTCCGAGAACCGGAGCGGAGCGTACTTTTGGGTACGTGAGCACCGGAAGCGCAGGAAGCCGCCGTTTGCAGGCCGTCATCACCTGAATCTCGACACGCCCTACCCGACGAACTGCCGCGCCACGATCAACATCGCCGCACCCGCCAGAAACATCGCCATCAACCCACCGCGCAGCGAGACGACCGCGGTGACCACCAGAGCCGCCCATTCCGCCGGCCCGGCATTCAACAGTTCCGGCGCCACCAGCGTCGTCAGCACCGCCGCCGGCACGGCGTTGAGACCGGCCTCGACGCGCGGATGGATGGTTTCGAAGCGGGAGATGACCAGATGCCCGCCGATTCGCGTCAGATAGGTCGCGATTGCGCCGGCGATGATGATCCAGAAGGTCGTGCTCATGGCCGTGCCTTTACGCCGCTGTGATGGGGAGGCAGGATGACCGCCAGCAGCACACCGGCAACAGCGCCAATCGAGACATGCCAAGGCGAGCCCACCGTCTTGTAGGCGATGATCGAGGCGGCGGCGCTGGCGACGACCACCGGCAGCCACAGCGGCCGCTTGCGAAAGCCCAGCACGAGACCGAGGAAATAGATCGGCAGCAGGAAATCGATGCCGAGCGCATGCGTGTCGGGGATCAGCTTGCCGAACAGTGCGCCAAGCGCGCTTTCGACGATCCAGAACAGATAGACCGGCAAGCCAAGCCCCAGATACCAGGCAAAGCCGACCGTCTGGCCCGATTGCGCCCGCGCTTCGGCTACCGCGAATTGCGGATCGGTGAGGATGAAATAACCAAGTGCCTGCTGGATGACAGGCCAGTGCGCGATGCGCCGGCCGATGCCTGCGGAATAGAGCACGTGGCGGAAATTGACGGCGAAGATCGACAGCACGATCAGCCACGGCGCCACATGCTGGCCGAACAGCTGGATGCCGACCATCTGGCTGGCGCCGCCATAGACCAGCGCGCTCATCAGGAAGGCTTCCAGGACCGAGAAACCATTGTCGACGGCGAGCGCACCGAACAGCACCGCAAACGGCGCCGACGCCACCACGACTGGCATCGACAGCCGCACGCCCTGCCAGAAATCGCTTCTATCGCCGCTCTCGGAAATTACGTCGGTCGCCATCAACCACTCCTGATGCATGTCGCCCAAAAGTGGGATAACGACAACAACAAGGGAATGGCGGTATGTAGGTGGCGCGGCCTGCGCTGTCACACGAATTCGCTTGAGCCAAATGATCAGCGGAAATGATCGACAAGGCGCCTTGTCGAAGGGCTAGAAGGCGAGAACCTTGCCCTCGATCGCCCTGCCCCAGTCGAGCAGCGGCTTGGCGCGCAAGGTGAAATCGACGAGTTCGTCGACCAGATCAGCCGTATGGATTCCGGCCGGATCGATGACATGCTGGACATAGAAATGCCGGTGGCGGATGGCGGCGACCAGATCGGGATCGCTGATTTCCTCGAAGCCGCGTGGCGTACGCTTCATACGACCTTCGGTCTCGAGTTCAAGCCGGTTCTTCTTCAACGCCGCCACGAGGCCGCGAAAATTGTCCGGCTTCGTCGCAATAGCCTTGCGCATCGCCAGCAGCAGCGCCGGCTCCGGCTGCCACCAGGCAATGTCGGCAAAGCAGCGTTCAAGCCCGATATGGACGTAGAACACGCCCTGCTCCATCTTGGTGCCGTCGGGCGACAGGATGGCCGACAAATGCCTGTTGTAGGGCCGCTTATCCCTAGCGAAACGCACGTCGCGATTGATCCGGAACAGCGACTTCTTGCGGTCGCCGCGCAGGCCGAGACCTGCCTCCGCGAAGCGCTCGGTCAGCGTCTCGACGAGATCACTGAGCGGATCGCGCAACTCGTGTTCGAAGAGGTCGCGATTCTCCAGGAACCACTCGCGGCTCTGGTGGAAATCCAGCGCCTTGAGGAACGGAATGGCTTTGGGGCCGAAGCCGCTGAACGGTCCGGTCATGCCTTGCCGATCCGCACCAGCCAGGCATCCTCGTCGATCACCTCGATGCCGAGTTCGCTGGCGAGCTTCAGCTTGGAGCCGGCACCTGGCCCGGCCACGACAAGATCGGTCTTCGCCGAAACCGAGCCCGCGACCTTGGCGCCGAGGCGCTCCGCCATCGCCTTGGCTTCGGAGCGTGTCATCTTCTCCAGCGAGCCCGTGAACACGACCGTCTTGCCGGCGACCTCGCTGTCGGCCGAGACGTTGACGATATATGGCTTCGGCTTGACTTGGCGGAGCAACGCGTCAAGCACGTCGTCATTGCGCTCATTGCCGAAGAAGTCGCGCAAAGCATCGATCACGGTATCGCCGATGCCGTTGACCGAGGGGAAAACCGTATGTGGATTCTCCGCTGCCGCTGTCTCCTTACCGACGCGGATCAGCTCCTCGATGGTCGAGAAGGTGCGGGCAAGCACGGCGGCCGTCGTTTCACCGATATGGCGGATGCCGAGCGCGAAGATGAAGCGGTCCAGCTCCGGCTCGCGGCGCGAATCGATGGCGGCGAACAGCTTGTCGAGGCCCTCATAGTTGCGATCCTCGACGCTGCGCACATTCTTGCGTGTCTTGCCCGATGCGGCCTCGCGCTGCCTTGCCTGCTCCTCACGGCGCTCGGCCAGCGCCCTGGTGACAGCCGGACGGCGGTCCCTGAGCGTGAAGATATCGGCGGCGGTCTTGATCAATCCCGCATTGAAGAACGTGTCTATGTTTTCCGCGCCGAGCCCTTCGATGTCCAGGGCACCGCGTGACACGAAGTGGCGCAATCCCTCCACCGCCTGCGCCGGGCAGATCAGTTCGCCGGTGCAGCGCCGGCGGGAATCTTCCTTGCCGGTCTTTTCGTTGATCTCGCGCGTCGCCGGCGAGCCGCAGATCGGGCAAGTGTGAGGGAACTCGTAAGGCACCGCATCAGCAGGCCGCTTGTCGATGACGACGCTGACGATCTGCGGAATGACATCGCCTGCCCGCTGGATCACGACCGTATCGCCGATGCGCACATCGATGCCATCTCGGATCGGCTCGCCGGTGCTGTCCAGGCCCTTGATGTAGTCCTCATTGTGCAGCGTGACGTTCTCGACCACGACGCCGCCGACAGTGACCGGCGCCAGCCGCGCAACCGGCGCCAGCGTACCGGTACGACCGACCTGGATGTCGATCTTCTGCACGGTCGTCATCGCCTGTTCGGCCGGGAATTTGTGCGCGACCGCCCAGCGCGGTTCGCCGGTGACGAAGCCCCATCGGCGTTGCAATTCCAGCTGGTCGACCTTGTAGACGACACCGTCGATATCGTAGCCGAGCGCCGAGCGCTGCTCCTCGATCCGATGATAATGCGCGATCAACTCCTCGGCCGATTTCGCCCGCACCATCAGCGGACTGATCTTGAACCCCCACTCGGCGAATTTCTGTACCGAATCATATTGGGTCGGAGCGGGATCCGCCGAGGTGTAGCCCCAGGCATAGGCGAAGAATTTGAGGTTGCGGCTGGCGGTGACGGACGGATCCTTCTGGCGCAGCGACCCGGCCGCCGTATTGCGCGGATTGACATAGTCCTGGCCGCCGGCCGCTGCCGAGCGTTGCTTCAGCGCCTCGAATTCCGCATAGGTCATATAAACCTCGCCGCGGATCTCGATGGTTTCGGGCCAGCCCGAGCCTTTCAACTTCGCAGGGATGTCGGCGATAGTCTTCAAATTGGCGGTGATGTCTTCGCCGACGGCGCCGTTGCCACGCGTCGCGCCCTGCACGAACACACCGTTCTCGTAGCGCAGCGAAGCCGACAGCCCGTCGATCTTCGGTTCGGCGGTGAAGGCGATGTCGAGCTCCTTGTCGCGATCGAAGAACCGCCGCCCGCGTTCGATGAAATCCGTGACGTCATCGTCGGTATAGGCCTTGGCAAGGCTGAGCATCGGCACGGCGTGGCGCACCTTGGTAAAGCCTTCTGCGGGTGCTGCACCAACCCTCAGCGATGGCGAGTCCTCGCGAACCAGCGCTGGAAAGCGCTCCTCGATGGCAAGGTTGCGCCGTGCCAGCGCATCATATTCTGCATCGGTGATAACTGGCGCGTCTTCGGTATGGTAGCGCCGATCGTGCTCGGCGATCTCTTCCGCGAGGCGCTTCAGCTCGGCTTCGGCCTCGCTTTCGGTCAGGGCATCGACTGGTTTTTCGGACATGGTTTTGCACCTGGCTGCTGTTGGCCCGGGACAATAGATCAGGATTCGGATGGAAGGGAGCTGAATTCTGACAAAACCACGCCGAAACAGCAGGATGGAGCCATATGCTGACTCTGTTCGTGCGTCGAATTTCACCAGTTAGAGGCACCCCCGATCGGGAAGCAGCGCCATCAGGAAACGGCGGTATTCTCGCGCAGCAATCGCTCGGCGGCGGCGCGCGCCTCGTCGGTGATGGTGGCGCCGGCCAGCATGCGCGCGATCTCTTCCTGCCGCGCCGGCCGATCCATTTCGGCAATGCCTGTGGCGACACGGTCGGTGGTGCCGGATTTGGAGATCAGGAAATGCGTCGCCGCGCGCGCCGCCACCTGTGGTGCGTGCGTCACCGACAGCACCTGGACCCGCTTCGACAGCCGCGCCAGCCGCTGGCCGATAGCGTCGGCGACAGCGCCGCCCACACCGGTGTCGATTTCGTCGAACACCAGCGTCGGTGCCGAGCCGCGGTCAGCCAGCGCCACCTTCAGCGCCAGAAGGAAGCGCGAAAGCTCCCCGCCGGAGGCCACTTTCATCATCGGCCCGGGCCGCGTGCCTGGATTGGTCCGCACCCAGAATTCGATCTGATCGATCCCCTCTTCCATGCGGCTTTCGACCTCGCTCTTCATTTCCACGATAAAGGCGGCGCGTTCGAGCTTCAGAGCCGGCAATTCCGCCATCACCGCCTTGGTCAGGCCGACCGCCGCCGCATGACGAAGCGAGGACAGCTGCGCGGCGGCAATGTCATAGGTCTCGCGCGCGGCAGTGGCCTGCTTTTCCAACCCGTGCAGGCGCTCCTCGCCGGCATCGAGATCGGCGAGATCGGCCGACATCGTGTCGCGCAGCTGCGCCAAATCGTCGACGGCGACGCTGTGCTTGCGCGAGGCCGCACGCAGCGAAAACAGCCGCTCCTCCGCCTTCTCCAACCGCTGCGGATCATATTCGGTGGCGCGCAGTGCAGCCTCGACCCCCGATTGCGCCGCGTCGAGCGAAAGCATCGCCTCATCGAGCGATTTGACGACATCGTCGAGCAGGCCGGGCGCCTCCGTCACTTTGCGCTGCAGCCGCCGCAGCAGGCTGGCAAGTTGCGGCAAGGGCGAGGACGGGCCGGACAGCACATCCTGCGCATCATGGATTTCGGAAGCGATCTTCTCCGCTCGCATCATCGACGCCCGCAGTTCGGCGAGATCGGTCTCCTCGCCCGGCTGCGGATCGAGCTTCGTCAGTTCCGCCACCGCCGCGCGCAAATAATCAGCCTCGCGCGCCGCCGCCGCCACCTTGGCGCGGTGTCGCGACAGCTCCTGCTCGCAGGCGCGCCAGTGCCGCCATGCCTCGCCGGTCGAGCGGACGGCGCCGAGATGGCCACCGAAAGCGTCGAGCACCTCGCGGTGCGCTCCGGGATCGACCAGCGCGCGCTCGTCATGCTGGCCGTGGATCTCGACCAGCGCGCGCCCGACATCGCGCATCAGGGTGACGCTTGAAGGCTGATCGTTGACGAAGACGCGGGTGCGGCCGTCCGCCGTCTGCAGGCGGCGCAGGATGATGTCGCCGTCATCCTCGATCGCATTGTCGGCAAGCAGCGTACGCGCCGGATGGTTACGCGGCACGTCGAAGACGGCGATGACCTGCCCCTGCGCCGCGCCATGGCGCACCAGCGAAGCATCGCCGCGCGCTCCGAGCGCCAGCGACAAGGCATCGAGCAGGATGGATTTTCCGGCACCGGTTTCGCCGGTCAGCACCGAAAGACCCGGCTGGAAGTCGATATCCAGCTTCTCGATCAGGACGATATCGCGGATCGACAGTCTGGAAAGCATCAGAACCCAAATCTAGAACGGCACGCGACGGTTTGGAGTCGCAGCGCCGCACTATCTTTTTGTTTGAGCACCGGATCAATCCGAAAAAGCGCACGCTTCGATCCGAGTGCTCCAGGCAGGTTCCACAAAAGTGTCGTGCGGTTTTGCGGCTAGAACCCGCGACAAGCAACAAAACCAGGCAGACGGCGCGTTGGTGAAGCCTGCAACGTCTGCTTGGGATCAGGCGCCGGTGATCATCTTTCCGGCCTTGGATATCCACGACCCGGCATTTTCGCGCGGTGCAAGCCCATTGCTCTGCAAGAGCTTGTATGAATCCCTGTACCATGAACTGTCAGGGTAATTGGTGCCGAGCACGGCGGCGGCGGTCTGCGCCTCCGAAGTCAGGCCCATCGCGTAATAGCTTTCGGTCAGGCGGGCGAGCGCCTCCTCGACATGGCGGGTGTTGGAATAGTTCTCGACCACGGTGCGGAAGCGCTTCACGGCAGCGATGTATTCACGCCGCTCAAGATAGTAGCGGCCGATCTGCATTTCCTTGCCGGCCAACTGGTCGTTGGCGAAGCGGATCTTTTCCTTGGCGTCGTCGACATATTCCGATGTCGGCCAGCGCGTGACCAGATCCTGCATCGTCTGGACGGTCTGACGCGCTTCCTTCTGGTCCTGCGTCACGTCCTTGATCTGACGGTAGTAGCTCAAGCCGATGATGTACTGCGCATAGGCGGCGTCATCGGTCGACGGGTAAAGCGTGAGATAGCGCTTGGCCGAGCCGATCGCCTCATCGTAATTGCCCTGGCGATAGTCGGCGAAAGCGCCCATCACCATCGATTTGCGGGCCCATTCTGAATAGGGATGCTGGCGGTCGACGGCGTCGAACTTCTTGCTCGCCTCCTGCAGGCGCCCGGCATTGAGATTGGCAAGGCCCTGATTGTAGAGAACATCGGCCGGCTCGGTCTGGTCGACATAGGTCGACAGGTCGATATCTTTCTCCGACGACATGCAGGCCGACAGAAAGAGCGATGGAACAACTACTGAAAGCGCCAGGAAAACAGCCCTCTGCGGTGCTTTCAATTGACCAACTCGCTTGAAGAACATGATTGGATCTCGCCCTTTCGGCGCCATTTCAATGCCAGTTGCATGCCATTGTTTCAAAACTGGTCCCCACTTTTGAACGACATGCATTAATCGACGGCAGCAGCCATAAACCATAACCGCCTTGCCCGACAACGCTATCTCCGGCCAATCGCACATTTTTGTGGCGGCCGGACGCAGCTTGGACGTCAATGCAATTTCACTGGCGAGTGGTGCATTCCTGCCACATGCGCTATCGCCCATGGAACCCGAAAAACCCGGGAAATCAGATCATCCAGGGCGCGTAGAGTGGCGCATTGACGGCGTTCATCTCGGCGCTGCGGCCACGCTCGCGGCGTGTCGTCTCGACGATTTCGAATGCCGTGCGGTCCGAGAGCAGACGGCGCAGGGCCGCGGCATTCATCCTGTGGCCGCCGCGATAGGAGCGGAAGCAGCCGATGAAGCGGGCGCCGGCCAGCGCCAGGTCGCCCATGGCGTCCAGCGTTTTATGGCGCACGAATTCGTTGGGATAGCGCAGGCCGCCCATATTGATGACGCGGTTGTCGTCGCCGATGACCAGCGAGTTCTCCAGCGAGGAGCCGAGCGCATAGCCTGCAGCCCACAGCCGCTCGACATCCTTCATGAAGCCGAAGGTGCGGGCGCGCGCGATGTCGCGACGGAAAATATCGGCATTGAGGTCGGAGGCAAACAGCTGACGGCCGATCGCCGGACTTTCGAAGTCGATCTCGATCTCGAAACGGGTCCCGTCATAGGGGCGAAACTCCGCCCACGAGGCGCCGTTCTCGATACGGACCGGCTTGATGACCCTGATATAGCGCCGCTTGACCGAGAGCGTCTCGATACCCGCCTGGTCGATGGCTTCGACGAACGCCATGGCGCTGCCATCGAAGATAGGAACCTCGGAACCATCGATCTCAATGGCGACATTGTCGATGCCGAGCCCAAACAGCGCCGCCATGATGTGCTCGACCGTGGCGATGTGCTCGCCAGCGGGATCACCAAGCATGGTGCACAGGTCGGTAGCGCCGACTTCCGAGACCAGGGCACGAAACTCGCGGCCCTGCTCCGCACCGTTGAAAAGCTGGAAAACGATGCCGGTGTCGGCATCCGCGGGCACGAAGCTGATGGACACTTCCTTGCCGCTGTGGACGCCGGTGCCGGTAAGCGACGCGCGCGTCTTCAATGTCGTCTGATAGTCGTGCAAGACAATCCCCATAAGCCCGTAATGCCTAGGTCCGCTTCTCCAGCCCGAGGGCGCGGCTCTTGTGTGAATCGGCTGGCAGGGCGACTTCCCCCGAAATCCCGGCAAACCGATGATGGTAGGCAGCGAAGATAATGTCCCGTCAGGGAGACTCCAAATCACGGTTTCTTACTCTGTGTAACCGCGAAATGGAATGAGTGCGAATTGGTAAGTCGTTGAAATCCCATCATTTAAAACGTTAACAGGCAAGCGATTCCTCGCTTACCTGTTAACAAATGTTACAGTCCGTTTACCAATCAGTTGGCCTGGCGGCGCAGGAACGCCGGAATCTCCAGCTGATCGTCTTCCTGAGTCGTCCTCACCTGCGGCGTCAGGCGGCCCTGATCATCGAGCTGGCCACGGCGCGGCGCATACAGCTGCGCATCCTGACTGGCAAGACGGCGCACTTCGGGCGCTGCCTGGCGCAGCTTGGGCTCGCGCGGCTGCGCCGGCTGCAGTCGTGCGGGTTCCTCCTCGCGACGGGTCAGGCCATTGGTCAGGCGCTTCAGCAGGCCCATCGGTCCGCTGTTGTTCTCGTGATCGACCGGGCGGCTCTTGGCATCCACCTCGGCCTTGACGACCGGCGGAAAGTCCTCGACGCGCGGCATACGCTGCGGCGCCATCGCAACCGGCTGCGGGGCTTCGCGCAGCATCTCGCGCGGCTGCGGGGCCGGCTGCATCTGCTGGACCACCGGCTGCGGCATCGGCTGGGCGGGCGGTGCCTGGAAGATCTTGCTCTGCGGGCGGAAATCTTCAGCGTGGGCGACCGGGGCCGGGCGCGCCTGCGCCATGGCCGCGGCATTAGCTTCGGCCAGATGGATGGCTTCCGCGACCGGGTCGACAGCGCGTGGCTCGTATGCCGCCTGCTGGACAGGCGCCGGACGAACCTCCGCGATCTGAGCCGCCGGGCGGTTGGCCGGCTTCGGAGGCGCCGTGCGGATCGAGATCGGCGCGGCGGCGATTTCAGCCGCCGACTTGTCGATGCCGGTGGCAACTACCGAGACGCGAATGACGCCTTCGAGTTCCTCGTCGAAGGTGGCGCCCAGGATGATGTTGGCGTCCTGGTCGACTTCCTCGCGGATACGGGTCGCGGCTTCGTCGACTTCGAACAGCGTCAGGTCGCGGCCGCCGGTGATCGAGATCAGCAGGCCCTTGGCCCCCTTCATCGAGGTCTCGTCGAGCAGCGGGTTGGCGATCGCCGCTTCGGCGGCGGCCATCGCGCGGCCCTCGCCGGAAGCCTCGCCGGTGCCCATCATCGCTTTGCCCATCTCGCGCATGACGGAACGGACGTCGGCGAAGTCGAGATTGATCAGGCCTTCCTTGACCATCAGGTCGGTGATGCAGGCGACACCGGAATAGAGCACCTGGTCGGCCATGGCGAAGGCATCGGCGAAGGTGGTCTTGTCATTGGCCAGCCGGAACAGGTTCTGGTTGGGGATGACGATCAGCGTATCGACGCATTTCTGCAATTCCTCGATGCCGAAATCCGCGGTCTTCATGCGGCGCTGGCCTTCGAAGTGGAACGGCTTGGTGACGACGCCGACGGTGAGGATGCCCTTTTCGCGCGCCGCGCGGGCAACGACGGGAGCAGCACCGGTGCCGGTGCCGCCGCCCATGCCGGCGGTGACGAAGCACATATGGGTGTTGGTCAGGTGATCGAGAATCTCGTCGATGCACTCTTCCGCCGCCGCACGGCCGACTTCCGGCTGCGAGCCGGCGCCGAGGCCCTCGGTGACATGCGCGCCGAGCTGGATCAGGCGGCCGGCCTTCGACATGGTCAGCGCCTGCGCGTCGGTGTTGGCCACCACGAACTCGACACCGCGCAGACCGGCGGTGATCATGTTGTTGACGGCATTGCCGCCGCCGCCGCCGACACCGAACACGGTGATGCGCGGCTTAAGCTCGGTGATGTCCGGCTTCTGCAGATTGATGGTCATTGTCTCCGTCCTTTGCCTTTCACGCCGCTTCGCCGCCGCGGCCGCCTATGGGGCTGTCCCCGTCAATTTTAGAAACTGTCTCTCAACCACTGACTCATGCGATGCAGTTTTCCGCCCGTTCCGGTCATTTTGAGACCGGAAATTCCTTTCGCAGGATGGCTCTCGAAGCTCGCCATCTGCGGATAGATCAGAAGCCCCACCGCGGCCGAGAAGGCCGGCCCCTTCGCCGCTTCCGGCAGGCCGGCCACGCCGAGCGGTCGGCCGATGCGCACATTGCGTCCCAGGATGCGGCGCGCCGCCTCCGGCAGGCCGGCAAGCTGGCTGGCACCGCCGGTAAGAACCACACGCTTGCCCACTGCATTGCCATAGCCGGACCTGTTCAGCCGGTCGCGCAGCAGTTCGAGCGTCTCGTCGATGCGGGCGCGCACGATGCGCGTCATCACCGAGCGCGGGATCTGCAAGGGCACGTCGCCATCGTCGCCGATCGGCTGGATCGAAACCAGGTCGCGGTCGTCTGCGCTGCCCGGCAGCGCCGAGCCATGCATCACCTTCAGCCGTTCGGCGGCATCGAGCGAGGTCGACAGCCCCTTGGCCATGTCCAGCGTGACATGGTTGCCGCCGATGGCGATGGCGTCGCCATGGACGAACTTGCCTTCCGAAAACACCGAAATCGTCGTCGTGCCGCCGCCCATGTCGATGCAGGCCGCGCCCATTTCCAGCTCGTCGTCGACCAGGGCCGCCAAGCCGCTGGCATAGGGCGTCGCCACCATGCGCTCGACCGACAGATGCGAACGGTTGATGGACAGCTCCAGATTGCGCATCGGCGCGGCGTCGCCGGTCAGCACATGCATGTCGACGCCGAGTGCGTCGCCGACCATGCCGCGCGGATCGCGCACGCCGCGTTCGGCATCCAGCGAGAAACCGACGGGAAGCGAATGGATCACCTCGCGCTCGGCCTTCAGCGCCTGCTTGGCGCCAGCACCGAGAACGCGCTTGATGTCAGCCTCGTCGGCCTCGTGGCCGCCAAGATTGATGGTGGCCGAGAAGGCTTCGCTCTTCAGCCGGCCGGCCGTCATGTTGACGATGAGAGAATCGACCGTCAGCCCGGCCATGCGCTCGGCTGCGTCGACGGAAAGGCGGATGGCATGTTCCGCCCTATCGAGATCGACCACGACACCAGACTTCACGCCTTGCGATTTCTGATGGCCGATGCCGATCACCTGGATCCGGTGCGAGCGGCCGCGCAGCAGCTTGCCGTCATCGCACGGCTTGAGCTTGGCCACCATGCAGCAGACCTTGCTCGAACCGACATCCAGCACCGTCAGGGTGCCGGACCGGCGCGACGCGGCATCGCCAGGACCGCCAAGCCAGTTCATATCTTCGTCTCCGGCTTGCGCTTCAGGCTCTTGGGTTTCTCGTTGAGGGCGGCTTCGCGCTGCGTCGCCGCTTCCGCCGTCAACTGCACGACCAGCCGGTCCGTCAGGCGCATGTCGACGGCGGCGATGTCACGCGACAGCAAGCCGCTGTCATGATCCATCTTCACGAGTTCGGCGAGCGCCTGATCCTCGTCGTCCTCGGGAAGCTTGACGGTGATGCCATTGTCCAGCTTCAGGTCCCAGCGCCGCTCGCCGACGCGGATATAACCTTTGATCCGGCTCGCGAGCTCGGGATATTTTTCGACCTTGGCCAGGAAATCGGGCGCGCTCGCCGG
Organism: Mesorhizobium sp. M0618; assembly: GCF_040320765.1. Classification (NCBI taxonomy): domain Bacteria; kingdom Pseudomonadati; phylum Pseudomonadota; class Alphaproteobacteria; order Hyphomicrobiales; family Phyllobacteriaceae; genus Mesorhizobium; species Mesorhizobium sp. M0618. The sequence continues at coordinate 163,451 of NZ_JAMYQH010000006.1, forward strand.
CGCGCCGGTGCCGATCAGCAGCGGCAGAAGCACCTGCTTGCCGCCCGAGAACGGCGCGATCATGGCACCATTCCTCTCGATGACCGAAAGCTCGTCGCCCTGCTGCCAGAGCGCGAAAGCCTCGCGCTCCTCGACACGTACTTCCAGCGTGTGCGGGTAGACCTTGCGCACCGCCGCAACCTCGATCCACGGCAGACCGGAGATCCGTTCGCGCGCTGCCTCGGCATTAAAGCCGATCAGCGACGTCCAGCCATCAAGTTCAAGCCTGTCGAGTATATCGATTTCGGAGGTCTGGCGATTGCCGACCACCTTGACCTGATCGACGGCAAAGCCGGTGCGGGCGGTGATGCTCTGCACGATACCGTCGACATGACCACCGAGATAGGCGCCATAGGCACTGCTCGAGAAAATCAGCACGGCCGACATCATGGCCGCGGAAAAGCGCGGCGCCTGGAATTCCCCAACGCCCAGGCGCGCCAGAATGCGCACCGGGCGGCGAAGCATGCGCGGCAGTACGAAATGGTCCAACGACAATGACAGGCCGAACAGCGCCGGCCCGGCCGCGCCCCTCTCCCTACCCTGTCCCCATTTCAACGCAGACACGAAGCGTCCTCCACCATCCAACTTAACAAATCGCCAAACGAGTGCCCGGCATGGGCGGCGATTTCAGGTACCAAAGACGTCGGCGTCATACCCGGCTGGGTGTTGACCTCGAGCCAGACAATCTCGCCGTTTTCGGAATGACGATCGTCATAACGGAAGTCCGAACGGGAAACGCCTCGACAGCCGATCGCTTGGTGAGCCTTGAGCGCCAGTGTTTGTATTTTTTGGTAAATATTCGGTGAAACTTTTGCGGGGCATTCGTGCTTTGATCCCCCGGCGACATATTTTGAATCATAGTCGTAGAAGGAATGGCCGGTCGGGATGATCTCGCAGACCCCCAGCGCCACATCGCCCATCACCGCGCAGGTCAGCTCCCTGCCGTGGATGTAGCGCTCGACCATGACGGTATCGCCATATTTCCACTCCGACGAGCCAAGAACCTGCGGCGGATGCGACTGGCCTTCATGCACGATGACGACACCGAAGCTCGAACCCTCATTGACCGGCTTGACCACATAAGGCGGCTTCATTGGATGCTTGTTCTGGATGGCGAAGCGGCTGGCGACCTTCGATTCGGCGACCACGATGCCGACCGACTTGGCAACCCGCTTGGCCTGCTCCTTGTTCATGGCCAAGGCCGAGGCGAGCACGCCGGAATGGGTGTAGGGAATGCCGAGATACTCAAGGATGCCCTGAATGGTGCCGTCTTCGCCAAAAGGGCCATGCAGCGCATTGAAGGCGACATCGGGCTTGAGCCCAGCAAGCACGGAGCCGACATCGCGCCCGACATCGACACGGGTGACCTGGTAGCCTTCCTTCTCGAGTTCATCGGCACAAGCCTTTCCCGACGAAAGAGACACGGGCCGCTCGGACGAAAAACCACCCAGCAGGACGGCCACATGCTTGTTTTTCATTCCCCGGCATCCCCTCTCTCACGGCGGACCAAAACCAGATTTTCCGCAACATTGAGTCAGAGTCTCCCGGCAGGTTGCCCCCCAGACGGAAAACGCTGAAAACGCGTCGAACGACTCAAATCAGGAAACGCTTTCGAGCAGAGAATCAGAGAGTTGATTCACTGGCAAGTGCTTACGATTCCGAGAGATTCACTTTCTGAGAAAATGGATGCGAAAAGCGTGTCGTTGAGTCTTTGCGGCAACGGTCGCGGACCGTTTCGGCCTCGTTGAAGTTCATGCATCACATGAACTTCAACGCGCGCCAAAGTGCACCTTAAAGGAGCTGCCCGAGAAACTCCTGCACGGCATGCCCCGGCCGGAAATTGCCGATTCGCTTGATTTCCCATTGCAACCGGATACCGGAATTCTCCAGCACCCGCGTGCGCACCGTCTCGCCGAGATATTCAAGGTCGTAGCCGGTCGCGGTTCCCGTGTTGATCATGAAGTTGCAATGCATCGGCGACATCTGGGCCCCGCCGATCATCAGGCCGCGGCAGCCCGCTCTGTCGATCTCCTTCCAGGCCGACGTGCCTTCCGGATTCTTGAAGGTCGAGCCACCGGTCTTCTCGCGGATCGGCTGCACGGTCTCGCGATGGTTCTGCACGGCCTCCATCGCCGCCTTGATCGCCGTTTTGTCCTCGGCAAAGCCTTCGAACACGGCCGAGGTGAAGATCAGCCCTGAGGGCGCCGCTGAATGGCGATAGGCGTATCCCATATCGGCATTGCTCAGCGTCTGCACATTGCCCTTGCGGTCGAGCGCCCGCACTTCGACGACGCGCTCGCGCGTCTCGACACCATTGGCGCCGGCATTCATCCGCAGCGCACCGCCGATTGCACCCGGAATGCCGTGGTAGAAATGAAAGCCGCCAATGCCGGCCTCGAGCGCCACCGCTGCGACGCGCTTGTCGGGGGTCGCGGCTCCCGCCTTGATCCTGATCGGCGAAATCACCTCGGCCTCGCCGAAGCCCTTGGCCGAAAGGCGGATGACAAAGCCCTCGATGCCGCCGTCGCGGACCAGCAGGTTGGAGCCGACGCCAACGACGGTAAGAGGTATTTCTTCAGGAACGGCTTTGAGGAACACCGCAAGATCCTCCTCATCAGCCGGCTGAAACAACGCTTCAGCCAGGCCCCCGGCACGGAACCAGGTGATCTTGTCCATCTCGGCGTTCGGCGTGAGGCGGCCGCGCAGGCCGGCAAGCCGGTCGCCAAGTCTGTCGATCAGGGCCTGGCCGTGCATCATGAGACGGTCCCGCCAAGCTCCTTGGGCAACGCATAGGCCCATTGGGTGATGTTGCCGGCGCCCAGGAAGACGACGAAGTCACCCGGCTTGGCCAGATCACGGATGACGGGCGCGATCGCCGCCGGACCCTCGATGTAGCGCGCGTCGCGATGGCCGCCGGCGCGGATGCGCGAGACCAGCGCGTCCGAGCTGACGCCGTCGATCGGCTCTTCGCCGGCCGCGTAGACCGGCGCCACCATCACTGTGTCGGCGTCGTTGAAGCAGGTGGAAAACTCGTTGAACAGATCATGCAGCCGGGTGAAGCGATGCGGCTGGGCAATGGCGATGACGCGACCCTGGGTGGCGCTGCGCGCCGCCTTCAGCACCGCCGAGATCTCGACCGGATGGTGGCCGTAGTCGTCGAATATTTCGACGCCGTCCCACGAACCGGTATGGGTGAAGCGGCGCTTGACGCCGGCGAAGGACGACAGGCCCTTCTTGATCGCCTCGGCCGACAGGCCGAGCTCATGCGCGACCGCGATCGCTGCCGTCGCGTTGGAGACGTTGTGGCGGCCGGGCATCGGCAGGCGCAGGCCTGCTATGACAGTCTGGCCGCCTGTCTTGCGGTCGCGTATCACCACGTCGAATTCAGAAATGGCACCTGCCATGCGGTGATTGGTAAAGCGCACGTCGGCCTGCGCATTCTCGCCATAGGTGATGACCCGGCGGTCCTCGATGCGGCTGACCAGCGCCTGCACCTCGGGGTGATCGGTGCACATCACGCCAAAACCATAGAACGGCACGTTCTCGACGAACTGGCGAAACGCCTCGCGCACCTTGTCGAAGCTGCCATAGTGATCGAGATGCTCGGGATCGATGTTGGTGACGACCGCGATCTCGGCCGGCAGTTTCAGGAAAGTGCCGTCGCTCTCGTCGGCCTCGACCACCATCCATTCGCCGTCGCCCATGCGCGCGTTGGTGCCATAGGCATTGATGATGCCGCCATTGATGACGGTCGGATCGAGCCCGCCGGCATCGAGCAACGTCGCCACCATCGAGGTCGTCGTCGTCTTGCCATGCGTGCCGCCGATCGCCACCGCCTGGCGAAAGCGCATCAGCTCGGCCAGCATTTCGGCCCGGCGCACGATCGGCAGCAGCTTTTCGCGCGCGGCCTTCAGCTCCGGGTTGGATTTCTTGATCGCCGTCGAGACGACCACCACCTCGGCATCGCCGAGATTCTCGGCCCTGTGGCCGACGAAGCATTCGATGCCCTTGTCGCGCAGCCGCTGCACATTGGCGCTTTCGGCCTGGTCGGACCCTTGCACCTTGTAGCCGAGATTGTGCAGCACTTCGGCAATGCCGCTCATGCCGATGCCGCCAATGCCGATGAAATGCACAAGGCCGATGGTCTGCGGCATCTTCATGCTTGCGTCCCCTTCCTGAAATCCGAAATGGTTTTTTTGGACGCAATAGCCTCTGTAAGATCAGCGAGCAACCGTGCCGCGTTCGGCCGGCCGGCCGATTTCGCGCCCGCCGCCATCGCCACAAGCCGATCGGGGTCGTCCATCAGCTCGCCAATGAGCGCTGCGATGCGTTCGGGCGAGAGCGAGGATTGCGGATGCACTTCACCGCCGCCGGCCGCGGCAAGGGCCGCCGCGTTCGCCGCCTGGTCGTGATCGAGCGCATAGGGGTAAGGCACCAGCAGCGCCGGCCGGCCGATGACGGCGATCTCCGAAACGGTCGAGGCGCCGGAACGCGAGATCACCAGATGAGCAGCCGCCATACGCTGCGCCATGTCGGTGAAGAAGGGTGAGACCTCGGCAGCAACGCCCAGTGCCGCATAGGCCGCCTTGACCCGCGCCACATCATCGGCGCGAGCTTGTTGGGTAATGACCAGCCGCTTGCGCTGAGCATCGGAAAGCAGCGCGATCGCCCCCGGCACGGCATCGGAAAAGAACTGAGCGCCCTGGCTGCCGCCGAACACCAGCAGGCGGAACGGCTGTTCCCCGGTCGATGCCGCATAATTCGTCCTGGCCGCTTCCAGCACGGCCGGCCTGACCGGATTGCCTGTCGTCACCGTCTTGACCCCGGCAGCACTGGTGTCCTGCGGCAGGAAGCCGCCGGCGATGGCATCGACACGGCCGGCCAGCGCCCGGTTGGCGCGCCCCATCACCGCGTTCTGCTCATGGATCAGCGTCGGCACCTTGCGCCGTGTCGCCGCGTAGAGCGGCGGCAAGGTCGGATAGCCGCCAAAGCCGACGACCGCATCCGGCTTGATCCTGCCGATGACGGCGGAAGCCTGGCGCACGCCGCGCCAGATCTTCCAGAAGGCGCCAAGCAGGGCAAAAGGATTTTTCGAGCCCATCGTCGCCGACTGGATCGGGTGGACGGCGGCGGCCGGAAAATGGCCGGCGAAACGCTCGGCACGGTCGTCGGTCGCCAGATGCACCGACCAGCCGCGCTCGTTCAGCTCATGCGCCAGCGCCTCGGCCGGGAAAAGATGCCCACCGGTGCCGCCTGCCGCGAGAAGGATGACGCCTCTGGCCATATCACTCCGCCGGCACGGCGCGTTGCGACAGGCCAAAGCCCATCTGCTTGCGCTTTTCCGGCCGCTTGCGTGTCAGCGCCAGCACCATGCCCATCGAGATGGCGATGGCGATCTGCGAGGAGCCGCCATAGGAGATGAACGGCAGCGTCATACCCTTGGCCGGCACAAGCTGGAGATTGACGCACATGTTGATGACCGCCTGCAGGCCAAACACGGTGACTAGGCCGCCGACCGCATAGCGGGTGAAATCGTCATGCTCCTTCAGCGCCGTGTTGAGGCCGCGCAGCACGATGAAGGCGAAGATCGACATGATGAAGAAGCACATGATCAGCCCGAACTCTTCGCCCGCGACCGAGAAGACGAAGTCGGCATGGCTGTCGGGAATGACGCGCTTGACTGTGCCCTCGCCCGGCCCGACACCGAACCAGCCGCCATTGATCAGCGCTTCGCGCCCCATGTCGACCTGGAACGTGTCGCCCTCGCCGGTGAGGAACTTGTCGATGCGCAAGGCAACGTGCGGGAACACCGTATAGGCGGCAAAGACGCCGCCGACGCCGGCCGCGCCGAGCGCGACGATCCACAGCCAGGGCAGCCCGGCCATGAAGAACATGATGCCCCAGGTGCCGGTCGTCAGCATGGTCTGGCCGAGATCCGGTTGCGCCACCAGCAGCGACACGACCAGCACCAGCAGCAGCATGGCGAACAGATTGCCCGGAATGTCAGGCTGGCGCTTGTGCTCGGCGAACAGCCAAGCGCACATGATGACGAAGGCCGGCTTCAGGAATTCCGACGGCTGGATCGACAGGCCTGCAAGCGACACCCAGCGGCGCGCACCCTTCACCTCGACGCCGATGTAGAGCACCGCCACCATCAGCACCAGCATCAGGCACAGGATGACCAGCGCCATGCGCCGGATCTGCCTGGAATCGAGGAAGGAAACGGCCAGCATCACGCCGAGCGCCGGCACGGTGAAGATGATCTGCCTGGTGGCAAAGTGGAAACTATCGAGGCCGATGCGTTCGGCCACCGCCGGGCTGGCAGCAAAGGACAAGACGATGCCAAGCCCCATCAGCGACAGGAAAGCCGCCAGGAACCAGCGATCGATCGTCCACCACCAGGTCGCAACCGGACTTTTGTCGAGACGGCTTTGCATTATCGTGCCCCTCCGATGGGTTTCACACCCTCGATAGCATTCGCAGCTTGCCTGAAGGCTTCGCCGCGGACTTCGAAATTCTTGAACTGGTCGAAACTGGCGCAGGCCGGCGACAGCAGCACCACCGCTTCGCCGCTGTCGTCCTTAGCGGCATCATGCGCGGCGTGCTCGACCGCCGCGGCCAGCGTGCCTGAAATCTCGTAGGGAACTGCCTCGCCCAGCGTCGCCGAAAAAGCCGGCGCCGCCTCGCCGATAAGATAGGCCTTGGCGATGCGCGGGAAGAAGCCGCGCAAGGGTTCGATGCCGCCTTCCTTGGGCAGGCCGCCGGCGATCCAGTAGATGCGCGCGAAGCTGGACAGCGCCGGCGCCGCCGCATCGGCATTGGTCGCCTTGGAATCGTTGATGAACAGCACATGGTCCTTGCGGCCGACCTGCTCCATGCGGTGCGCGAGGCCGGGAAAGCTTTCCAGCCCCGACTGGATCTCGCCAAGCTCCAGCCCGACCTTGAGGCAAGCGGCGACCGCCGCCAGAGCGTTTTGGGCATTGTGCTGGCCGCGCAGCGAACCGATGCCTTCGAGGAAGGCGACACGGCTGTAACGGCCGTGCACCGCTTCCATCAAATTGCTGCCGTCGGCGAAATAGCCATCGGTCAGCGGCAGGCGTTTGGAAATGCGGATGACATGCCGCCCCGCCCGCTCCAGCCGCTCGGCGATCTGCGCGCACCAGGAATCGTCGATGCCGACGATCGCCGTCTCGCTGCCGGCCACCAGCCGTTCCTTGATCGCGGCGTAGTGCTGCATGGTGCCGTGGCGGTCGAGATGGTCGGGCGTCAGGTTGAGCAGGATGCCGGCCGTCGGGTTGATCGAGGGCGCGAGATCGATCTGGTAGGACGAGCATTCGACGACATAGTGCCGATCGGGCTCGGGCGGATCGAGCGTCATCACCGCGCGGCCGATATTGCCGCCCATCTGGGTGTCGCGTCCCGCGGCTTTCAGGATGTGCGCGGTCAGCGCGGTCGTCGTCGACTTGCCGTTGGTGCCGGTGATCGCGATGAAAGGCGCCGTCGGCGCGCTCAGCATCCGCTCGCGGCAGAAAAGCTCGATGTCGCCGATGGTCTCGACGCCTGAGCCGCGCGCCAGCTCCACCGTCCAATGCGGCTTGGGATGCGTCAGCGGCACACCCGGCGACAGCACGAAGGCCGAGAATTTCGCCCAGTCGGCGCCGCGGAGGTCAGCGGTCGCGATGCCGGCAACGGTGGCCTTGGCCACACTTTCGGGATTGTCGTCCCAGGCCAGCACGTCCGCGCCGCCCTCGATCAGCGCGCGCGCCGTCGCGATCCCCGAGCCACCGAGCCCGAAGAGCGAAACGCGCTTGCCTGAAAAGGATGCGGCGGGGATCAAAGGGCTTCCTATCTCAGCTTGAGGGTCGACAGGCCGACCAGCGCCAGGATGACGGCGATGATCCAGAAGCGGATCACCACCTGGCTTTCGGTCCAGCCGAGCTTTTCGAAATGATGGTGGATCGGCGCCATCAGGAACACCCGCTTGCCGGTCATCTTGAAGTAGCCGACCTGGATGATGACCGACAGGATTTCCACGACGAACAATCCGCCGACGATGACAAGAACGATCTCGTGCTTGGTGGCGACCGCAACGGTGCCGATCAGGCCGCCCATGGCCAGCGAGCCGGTATCGCCCATGAAGATCGCCGCAGGCGGCGCATTGAACCAGAGGAAGCCCAGACCAGCGCCGATGACCGCGCCGAGCACGACAGCCAGTTCGCCGGTGCCGGGCACGAAATGGATCTGCAGATATTCGGCGAAGACGGCGTTGCCGGAGAGATAGGCGATGACACCGAAGGAGGCCGCCGCGATCATGATCGGCACGATCGCCAGTCCGTCCAGACCGTCGGTGAGGTTCACAGCATTGCCGGCGCCGACGATGACGAAGCAGGAGAACGGAATGAAGAACCAGCCGAGATTGACGATGAATTCCTTGGCGAAGGGAAATGTCAGCGACGAAGAGAACGGCGCCTGGCCATTGTGCATGATCACCCAGGCGGCGATGCCGGCAATGACAAATTCAAGCGCAAGGCGTGCCTTGCCGGAAAAGCCGAGATGCGACTGCTTGGTTACCTTGAGATAGTCGTCGTAGAAGCCGATCGACCCGAAGCCCAGCGTCACCAGCAGCACCACCCAGACATAGATGCTCGACAGGTTCGCCCACAAAAGCGACGAGCCGATGATGCCCGACAGGATCATCAGGCCGCCCATGGTCGGCGTGCCGGCCTTCTTGAAATGTGTCTGCGGCCCATCGGCGCGGATCGGCTGACCCTTGCCTTGCCGCAGCCGCAGCGAATTGATGATGGTCGGTCCGAAGATGAAGACGATCAGCGCCGACGTGATCAGCGCCCCGCCGGTGCGGAAGGTGATGTAGCGGAAGACATTGAAGACCGAGACCTTGTCCGCAAAATCGACGAGCAGTGTAAACATGCGTTTTCGTCCCCCGACCTAGGTCTGTTTTCTAGCTGTCGATTCAGCCGGGAATTTGCCCAGCAGCGCATCGACCAGTTTTGCAAAACCGATGCCCTTCGACGATTTGATCATCACCACGTCACCCGGCTTAAGCGCGGCAAGCAGCACCGGCTTCAGCTCCTCGACACCAGCGCGGTATTCCGTCTTGATCTCAGCCGGCAGCGCTTCGGCCAGCGCCCGCATTTCCGGGCCGCCGAGGAAGACGGTCTGTGTCCCGGTGCCGACGATGAGTTCGGCAAGGGCTGCATGCAGCTTGGCCGAATGGTCGCCGAGTTCGAGCATGTCGCCGAGCACGGCGATGCGGCGGCCCTCGCCCGTCACAGGCGTCGCGTTGAGCAATGCCATGGCAGCAGCCATCGATGCCGGATTGGCGTTGTAGCTTTCGTCGATCAGCGTGATCGGTCCACCTGGGTGGCTCGAAGTCGAGCCACCGGGATGGCGCAGCACATGGCGCTTGCCGCGCCCGCGCTCGGCGGAGAGATCGGCCAGTGCTGAAGCCACCTTGTCGAGATCGGCGCCGACCAGATGCGCCGCACCCAGCACCGCCAGCACGTTCTGCACCATATGGCGGCCGGGCGCGCCGATCCGCGCCGTCACTTCGTGGCCGCCGATCCTGGCGATGATGTCGGAATGATCCGCATGCAGTTCGCATTTGGTGAGCTTGAAGGTAGAGCGCGCATTCTCGCCGAAGCCGTATACGTGCTCGACACCGGCGGCATGGGCCATCTTGTCGAGCAGCTTGAAGCGCGTATCGTCGCGGTTGAGGACGGCGACCCCCTCGGGCTCCAGCCCCTCGAAAATCTCGGCCTTGGCCTTGGCGATCTCGTCCAGATTGCGGAAGAAACCTAGGTGGGCGGCCGCGATCATGGTGACGATGGCGACATGCGGCCTCACCATCTTGACCAGCGGACGGATCTCGTCGGGATGGTTCATGCCGATCTCGAACACGGCATAGTCGCAATCATCGGGCATGCGCGCCAAGGTCAGCGGCACGCCCCAGTGATTGTTGAAGGACTGCGCCGAGGCATGCACCTTGCCGACGGCTTGCAGCACATGGCGCAGCGCTTCCTTGGTGGTGGTCTTGCCGGCCGAACCGGTGACAGCGATGATTTTCGCGCTCGAGCGGGCGCGCGACGCAACTCCAAGCTTTTCCAGCGCGACCAGCACGTCCTCGACGACGATGATCGGCGCCGTCAGCCGGCCGAGCGACGGCAGCTTGCCTTCGGCCACCACCAGCACGCCGGCGCCAGCCTTGATGGCGGCGGTTGCGAAGTCATGGCCGTCCATCGCCTCGCCCTTGATAGCGAAGAAGGCGTCGCCCGGCTGCAGGCTGCGGCTGTCGATCGAAATGCCTGAAATGCCGTCCGGCATCGGCCCGAGCGGCCGCCCGTCCATGGCGGCAACCAGCGCCTCGGAGGTCCACAGCAAGCTCATGCGGCACGCTCCACGAGTGCCGCGCGAACTTCCTCGTGATCGGAAAAATGCAAGGTCTCGGAGCCGATCGTCTGGCCCTCCTCGTGGCCCTTGCCGGCCACGATCAGCGTGTCGCCGGCATGCAGCATGGCGACCGCCTCATGAATCGCCTGGCGCCGGTCGCCGATCTCGATGGCACCGGGAGCGGCGGCCAAAATAGCGGCGCGGATCGTTTCCGGCACTTCGGAGCGCGGATTGTCGTCGGTGACGATGACGACATCTGCAAGCCGCGTCGCAATCTCGCCCATGATCGGTCGCTTGCCGCGGTCGCGGTCGCCGCCGCAGCCGAACACGACGATGACGCGGCCGGTGGTGAATGGGCGCACCGAGGCCAGCACGTTTTCCAGCGCGTCGGGCTTGTGGGCATAATCGACATAGACCGGCGCGCCGCTGGCGGTGGTGCCGACGAGGTCGAGCCGGCCCGGCGCGCCCTTCAGTCTCTCCAACGCCATCAAGGCCCTGGCGACAGGTGTTCCCGTGGAGATGGCAAGACCCGCCGAAACCAGCGCGTTCGAAATCTGGAAATCACCGGCCAGCGGCAGGTCGATCTCGTAGAGCACGCCATCGGCCTCGACCTCGGCCCGCTGGCGATGGCGTTCATGCTCGACCCGCTTCAGCCTGAGGAAATCGCCATGGCGGCCGACCGTCAGCACATTGAGCCCGGCGCCCTGTGCGGCCAGGGTCGTCGGCGCCGACCATGGATCGTCGGCGAAGATCACGGCTGGTGCGCCCTTCGGCAGCAGCGTGTCGAACAGACGCAGTTTGGCGCGGTGATAGTCCTCGATGGTCGGATGATAGTCCATATGGTCACGGCCGAGATTGGTGAAGCCGCCGGCGGCCAGCTTCACGCCGTCGAGGCGGCGCTGGTCGAGCCCATGGCTGGAGGCTTCCATCGAGGCGTGGGTGACGCCGGCATCCGCCAATTCCCGCAGCAATTGATGCAGGGCGACCGGATCGGGTGTCGTCAGCGAGCCATAGTCGTTGCGCCCAGGCGCCACCACGCCGGTGGTGCCGATCGAAGCGGCGGCATAACCGGCCTGCTCCCAGATCTGCCTGGTGAAGGCGGCGACCGAGGTCTTGCCGCTGGTGCCGGTCACCGCGACCATGATCTCAGGCTGCTTGCCGGAATAGCGTGCCGCACTCAGCGCCAGCGCCAGGCGCTGATCGTCGACCGCCAGCACCGGAACCGACAGCCCGGCAATGGTGCTGCCCTTGCCCGCCACGATCGCGGCAGCACCGCGCGAGGCGGCGTCGGCGGCATAAACGGCGCCGTCGGCCTTGGTTCCGGCGAGCGCAAAAAAGACAACGCCCGGTTTTACCTGGCGGGAATCCGAAGAAATCCCTGTAACCTCCAGATCGACGGAAGCTATTCCCTCGACGGGCAGGATACCGGCTAGATCTCTGAGCTTCATCGAGTCCCGTTCACCGCAACAAAATAGCGCGCTGTTGCCGGCGCGCCCTAAGAATCACTGATAGGAAACCAGCGTTGCACCATTTTCATGGCTGAAATCTGGCTTCACGCCAAGCATGGCAGCTGAACGCCTGATGATATTGCCGGCCATTACCCCCGCATTTGCGGCCGCGACATCCGTCATACCAGGCTTTTCCGGGTGCGGGGCATCGGCAATGGTAAACACCAGATACTGCGGATCGTCCATCGGGAAGGCGGCGACGAAAGTGTTGAAATTCAAGTCCTTGGAGTAACGGCCATTGACGACCTTCTCGGCCGTTCCGGTCTTGCCACCAACGCGGTAGCCGGGGACTCTGGCGTTTCTGGCAGAGCCCTTTTCGGCATTGAGCGAATAGAGGTAGCGCATGCCTTCGACGGTCTTTTCGCTCACCACTCTCTTGGCGGTGGCCATCGCTTCCGCCTGCGTCCGCACCAAAAAGGTGGGGTTCATCAGGAAGCCGCCATTCATCAACGCCGCGCAGCCCACAGCCGCTTGCAGCGGCGTCGTCGACACGCCATGGCCGAAGGCGATGGTGAATGAATTGACCTGTTTCCAGACCTTCGGTTCAGTCGGACGGGCAGTCTCCGGCAATTCGGTCTGCATCCTGTCCAGAATGCCAAGGCGGTGCAGGAATTCGCGATGCCCCTCGATGCCGACCATCTCGGCTTCCCTGGCCGACCCGATATTGGACGAATAGAGGAACACCTCCGGCAACGACAGCACACGGTTCTTGCCGTGGAAATCGTGAATGGCCTGATGGCCGACCCGGATTGGATGCGAAGCATCGAAGCGGCTCGCCATCGTCGCCTTGCCGGAATCGAGCGCCATGGCGGATGTGAAGCTCTTGAAGGTCGAGCCCATCTCGTAGAGGCCCGCCGACATGCGATTCAGCCGGTCCTTGTCCTGTGCATTGTAGGGATTGTTCGGATCAAAATCCGGCACGGAAGCCATGGCCACCACTTCGCCGGTCTTGACGTTGAGCACGACGGCGCCGGCCCCCATGGCACGATAGCGCTCAAGGCCGGCGGCGATCTCGTCGCGCACCACATGCTGCACGCGCAGATCGATCGAAAGCTTTACCGGCTTGAGATCCTTGGCAATGGCAAGGCCCGATGCCTGCAAGTCGCTCAAGCCTTGCTCGTCCACATATTTCTCCATTCCGGAGATGCCCTGGTTGTCGATGTTGGTGAGGCCGACAATGTAGGACGAGGTCTCGCCGCTCGGATAGAAGCGGCGCTTTTCGGTGCGGAAGCCGAAACCGGGAATGCCGAGCTGCATGATGTCGGACTGTTGCTTGGGCGTCAGCTGCCGCTGCAGCCAGACGAAACCGGCGCCGCTCTTCAGCTTATGGTAGGTCTGCTCATAGTCGATGTCCGGAAGCACCGTCGACAGCTTCTCGATCGCCTCGTCGGCGTCGACAATGCGGCGCGGTTCTGCAAACAGCGACGCCGTCTTGATATCGGTGGCCAGCACTTCGCCGTTGCGGTCGACGATGTCGGGCCGCGATGCCGTCACCCGGCTCTGCGGACCGCCCGACATATCGGGGGTCTGGAAGCCGAGATAGACCAGCCGCCCTGATATGGTCGAGAAGATGCCGAAGAACACCGCCATCGTCATGACGATGCGCGTCCTGCCCTTGCCGCCGGTCGCCTTGCGGGCGCCCTCGACCACGATCGATCCATCCTCACTCGTCCTGGCGCGACGCTTCAGCAGTTTGCCGATCATTGGGCGATGCCTCCGGTCACGACGGGATCCTTACTGTCCGAAGGCGCTTGGTCGGAATTGTCGGCCATGCCGCCCTGGCGTCCCGACAGGATGTCCTGGATGTCAAGGGATTTGGCCGGCAGGTCGCCGATGCCGCCGATCTGACGAGCGCTGACCGGCTCGAGTTCGAGCTGCGACTTGTAGAGTTCGGCCAGCTTCTGCAGCCGCGACGGCTGGGTAAGCAGGCTCCAGTCGGCCTTGAGCAGGTCGATCGTGTCCTCCTCATAGCGTATCTGCGCATGGATCTTCTGCACCGCGGCCAATTGTTCCTCGGCCTCGCGCTTGGCCTTGTAGGTAAGGGCCGCGACCGCAACCATGACGGCGATCAGGACAATGTCGCTGGTACGAAACACGTGTTACCTCTCCCCCGGCCGGTCGATACCGGGAAGCTTTGGAAGGCCGAAAATCGAAAAAACACTGCCGCGCGCCGGCGCCTCGGTGCGGATCGCCGCGCGCAGCCTGGCCGAACGGGCGCGCGGATTGGCCGCCACCTCGGCGTCGCCGGCAGTCACGCCGCCGCCCGCCTTGCGGAACGTCGCGGTGCGCGCATGAGCCTCGGGCAGGTGACGTGAGCCGGTCGCAACATCGGCCCGGTCGGCGATGAAGCGCTTGACGATGCGGTCTTCCAGCGAATGGAACGTCACCACGGCGAGCCGACCGCCCGGCTTCAGCGCGCGTTCGGCCGCGAACAGCGCCTTGGCCAGTTCGCCAAGCTCGTCATTGACGAAGATGCGCAGCGCCTGGAAGACGCGCGTCGCCGGATGGATCTTGTCCTTCGGCGCCCGGCCGATATGCGTCTCGATGGCGTCGGCCAGTTCCAGCGTGCGTTCGAACGGGCGCTTTTCGCGGCGCGCCTCGATCATGCGGGCGATGCGTCCGGCATGGCGCTCCTCGCCGAGAAAGCCGAAGATACGGGCAAGGTCGCCCGGCTTGAAGGAATTGACGACATCGGCGGCGCTGAGGCCCGATTGCGCCATGCGCATGTCGAGTGGCCCGTCGGCGCGGAACGAAAACCCGCGCTCGGCCTGGTCGAGCTGCATCGAGGACACGCCGATGTCGAGCACGACGCCCTCGGCGCTCTCGACATGTTCGTCCAGCGTCGAGAACGGCGCCTGCACCAGCCGCAGCCGGCCGCCGGACTGCGCTTCCAGATCGCGCCCGGCATCGATTGCATCCGGATCGCGATCGATCGCCACAACCGAGGCGCCCGTCGCCAGAATGGCCTTGGTGTAGCCGCCGGCACCGAATGTGCCATCGATGATGACGTCGCCCTGCGCCGGCGCCAGTGCTTCGAGCACTTCGCCAAGGAGGACCGGAATGTGGCGGGCCGATCCGCCAACGGCGTGAGGAAGGTCATCGCCGTGGCTCGCCGTCATTCCGGTCGCTCCCCAGGCTTCGTCCCCTGCCGAAGCTGCAAAAGCCGGGCTCGCGCCTGCGCCCCATAGGCGGCAAGCCGTCCCGGCTCCCAGATCTGAAAGAAATTGCCGCGTCCGACAAAGGCCACTTCCGCCGAAATGCCGGTGTGTTCGCGAATGAAATCGCTCATCGTGATGCGGCCGTCCTGGTCGAGTTTCAAGAAGGTGCCATCGCCATGGCAGAAGAACGACATGTCGTCCGCCGTCTGCAGGAAGGGATCCTCGAGCGCAATGCGCTGCTCGTAGCGGTCGAGCAGGTCGAGCCCGCCGACATCCATCGCCGGCAGGTCGAGGCAGCGCAGCGCGTAGAGTTCCGAATAGCCGCGCTTCTGCACGACGGCACGGAAATGCGCGGGAACGGACACCCGTCCCTTCGCATCGATCCTGCTCACCGTGTTTGACAGAAACCGGTCCATTAAACGCTACAGCCGCTTTCGCCGCCGCACCCCTCTCCATCTTGTCGCCCGCCCCGCCGCGGCGCGTTCCCTGCCCCGTATCAGCCTCGTCCACACGGGCAAAGACCGGCAAACGCGCAGCCGCCGCGGCTGCCCGATTGGCGTACGCTTTACCCTGACGCGGAACGAAGGCTTTGATGTCTGGATGGGATATCATGGGGCACTATGGGCGTCAACGGGAATAGGCTTCACAAACACGCGCGCCGCGACCAATGAGAGCAGCCTCGCCGACACGTCTCGTCTTTATGGTCTATTAAGCCTAACGAACCGTTTAGAGCCGCCTGGCCCAACCGGACGCGCCTTGCCGCGCGCCGCTGCCGGGCATAGCGTCTCGCCACATATCGCCGGTCGCAAACAGGGTTGGAAATTCGATGTCTGAAACTGCAAAGTCACGCGCTGCAGCGCTTCCTCATCTGCGTCGCAGCGGGCTTGCCATGGGCGATTCCATTCCCCTGCCCCTGACCATGGCCGCCATTTTTCATGCGCCCGGCGACGCCACCGGTTTTAACCAGTACGGGCGATTCAGCAACCCGACCTGGGACGCGGTCGAACATATGCTGGCTCATCTGGAGGACGCACCTTGCGTCGGGTTCCCTTCAGGAATGGCGGCAATCTCGGCGGCGTTCTTTGCCGTGCTCAAAACTGGCGACCGTATCCTGCTGCCTTCGGACGGCTATCACACGACGCGGGCTTTGGCCGATCGCTTCCTCAAGCCGCTCGGCATCACCTACGACGTCAGGCCGACCTCGACCTTCCTCGATGGTGGCTTCGATGGCTATCGGCTGGCGTTTGTCGAAACCCCTGCCAATCCGGGGCTGGATATCTGCGATATCGCCGCCGTTGCCGATACTGTTCACAAAGCCGGCGCGATCCTTGTCGTCGACAACACGACCATGACACCCTTCGGCCAACGGCCGCTCGACCTTGGCGCCGATATCGTCGTTGCCGCCGACACCAAGGCACCCAATGGCCACTCCGACGTGCTGTTCGGCCATGTGGCCAGCCGCAATGCCGATATCATCGCCGCCGTGACCGGCTGGCGCGAAGTTTCCGGCAGCATTCCCGGACCATTCGAAGCCTGGCTGGTGCACCGCGGCCTGGAGACACTGGATGTGCGCTTCGATCGCATGTGTTCCTCGGCGGAAGTCATCGCGCGGCGGCTGCAGGGCCACCGGGCAATCAGCGGCTTGCGTTATCCCGGACTGGAAGGCGATCCGTCGCACAACCTTGCCCGCGCCCAGATGGAGCGCTTCGGCTTCCTCATCTCGTTCGAGCTCGCCTCGGAGGACAAGGCCGAGGATTTCATCAACAATTGCGCCTTGATGCAGGCCGCGACATCCTTCGGCGGCGTCCACACGTCCGCCGAGCGGCGCTTGAAGCGAGGCGATGCCGTTGCCGCCGGCTTCGTTCGCCTCTCGGTCGGCTGCGAGCCGGTGGACGAGCTCTGGAAGGCGATCGAGGCGTCACTGGACAAGATCGGCGGCTGACGAAACGGCTACGCGCCGACGTCATCGGCCTCGATGTTGCGCTTGCCATGCAGCACGCGGATTATTTCGATCGCATCGTCATCGACCCGGTACAAGGTGAGATAGTCGCCAACGACCAGATGACGGATGCCTGGCGCGATGTCGTCGCGCGGTGCGCCTAAGAAGGGATAGGTGGCAGTTGCCGCCACCGCGCCTCGATGCGATCGAGCAACCGATCGGCCGCAGCCTCGCTGTCGCGTGCAACATGAAGCCAGATCGCGATCAAATCGTCTTCTGCGCGCGCATTCCGGACGATGGGCAGCAGATTCATGCCGCGTCGTCAGATCGCAGGCGTCTCCTCGCTTCAGCCTTGATGTCATCCATTGACGCAAATCGACCAGGCCCGCTGTCGATCCCTTCCTGCACCAGCTTGCGCAATTCCTCGACCGTGTAGCCATGCAGGTCGCGCCGGTCTTTCCACTGTCTGAGCGCGTCGCGGATCACTTCGCTGGCCGATGCATATTCGCCGGCGGCGACTACATCGTCCACCGCCGCCGCCAGTTCCGGCGACAGCGTGATGCTGCGTTTGTCGACCTGTCCCATGAGAGGCTCCCGATGCTATCAGCTGATCCATGGTACGATTTAATCGCACCAGTTTCAAGCAATAGCCGGCCCTCGCTCGCATGGATGGATCGGTGAACAAACTTGAATCAGCAGGCGCGCCCGAGGGCGCAACCTGTTGATATCAAGAGACTTCTCTTCGATATCGCGGGAGAAAAAATTGCCAGCTGGCCTGTAAGCCGGGTTCTGTATGGCCCTCGCCCCTTGCGAGGCGAGAACGTGGCGGCCATTCATCTTGGGCGCATGTTGCCATGCGCCTCACGCAACCTACCCGGACGGTGAGCCGGAAACAGCCCTCGAGAGTTTCCCCTCGCACCGCCCCTATTCGGTCTTGCTCCCGGTGGGGTTTACCGTGCCGCTCCTGTTGCCAGTCGCGCGGTGGGCTCTTACCCCACCCTTTCACCCTTACCCCGAATCCGGCAAGCCGGATCGTGGCGGTTTGCTTTCTGTGGCACTTTCCCTGGGGTCGCCCCCGCCGGCCATTAACCGGCACCGTGTTTCCATGGAGCCCGGACTTTCCTCACCCACGACCTTTCGGCGTTTGCGGGTGCGGCCGCCCAGCCAGCTGGCAGAGCGTATAAAGGGGTTCACGCCCGAAAACGCAAACGAAAAAGCAGACTTATGCGGGCGATCCCAGCGCAGCCATCTGCACCTTCACCTTGCCGCAATAGGCTGCCGACACCGGGTTCATCCGCGTTGCGGCGTGGCCGGCATTGTATTTCAAAATCGTGCCGCAGGTCGTGCCGCCGCCGAGGCTCCGCGCCATGGCAAGGTATTTCATCCCGTATTTGATGTTGGTGTCGGGATCGAACAGACCCTTGGCGGAGCCGCTATAGCCCATCATCCGAGCCGTGGCCGGCTTGATCTGCATCAGGCCGATCTCGCCGGCGCCGCCGACGATGTTGGGCCGATAGTTGCTTTCGATCTGGATAACCGCCGAGGCGAGCGATACCGGAACGCCTTCGATCGCCGCATAGCGGGCAACGATTGCGGAATACTGCCCGCTGCTGGCCACCGTGGCCGCCGAGGCTGCCGCGTTCCGGACACCGATCGACGCCGTTGCCGTCATGTCGACGGTTTTTCGGCCACGCTTCGTCTGCTTTCTGGCGGACTTCTTCGGCTTGGACCAGCTTGCTTTTTCCATTTTCGCGGAAGCCCGCTTCGTCGCCTTGGCGTCCTGGCCTGCCTTGCCGCTTCTGGCCTGTGGGGCCTTGCCGCCTTTCGCGGATGCCACGACAGGCCCTTGATCGGCTCGCGGGCTGAGGGGCGCGGCATCTGCGGCACTGAAGGCAAAAGTCATTACGCCGGCAGCAAGAGCTGCCGTTAAAACGGTAAATTTCTGCATGTGATCCTGTTCTGTCTGAACCGCGCGAAGATGTTCGCGCAGCAACGCCTAACCAACGTCGGAACAACCCGGGGGCTTGGGGTCCGACATCTACACGTCAGCCGTTTGACGCCCGAATTAGTGTCAAACAAGGCCAGGCAAGTCACTTTGAGTGACAGCTTGTAACTTAAGGATTGGAAAGAATTGCTTGGAAGAGGCTTCCCGGGGGTCAGCGCCTCACGGAAGCAAGCAGCCTTTGCAGCGTCCGCAGCGTCGAGCCGTCGGCAACGCCGTCCACCTTGCGCGGCCGGAAATGACGCTGGAAGGCCTCGACCACCGCCTCGGTCTGCCGGTCGAAAACGCCGGATATTTCAACGCCATAACCGTAGAGCGCCAGCATCGACTGCAACGCTTCGACGTCGCCGCCGGTGTCGCCGGTTGTCAGAGTGGCGCCTCGCCTGACGGGTGCGGCCGCCACGAGATGACCGACACCGGCTTCGAACAGCGTCCGCCACGGAAACCTCTCGCCGGGATCGATCTTGCGCCCCGGCGCAATATCGGAATGCGCGAGTACCCGCTCGGCGGCGATCGAATGCCGACCGGCGATCCCACGGCACAGCCCGATCACCGCATCGATCTGCCGCCGGGGAAAACCGGGATAACCCAGCGAATGCCCCGGATTGACGATCTCGATGCCGACCGAACAGGAATTGATGTCGGCCCGTCCGAACCACGAACTCTTGCCGGCATGCCAGGCGCGGTCGCTTTCCCTGACCATCTGCACGATATGGCCATTCTCGTGGACGAGATAATGCGACGAGACCTCGCTGGCCGGGTCGCAAAGCCAAGCCTCGGCCCCGGCGCCAGTCGCCATACCGGTGTAGTGCAGCACGATCATGTCAGGCCTGGGCGTCTCGCGCCGCGGGCCGAAATTCGGCGATACCCTGACTTCGGCACGTGGCTCGTCGGGCAGAAAGCCGCTCATGCGTGGCGCAGGCCCCGCTCGATCATCTCGTAGGCGGCGTTGATCGCCGCCACCCTGGTGGTCGCGATCTTGATGAATTCCTGAGGCAGGCCGCGCGCGATCAGCCGGTCCGGATGATTGTCGGATACCAGCTTGCGATAGCGTTTCCTGACCTCTTCGAACGGCTTGCCGCGCTCGATGCCAAGCACGACATAGGGATCCCCGGCGCCGAGATTGACGTGCCGCGCCATGATGGCCTCGTAATGCGCTTCGTCGATGCGGAAAATCTCGGCGATGCGGTGCAGGAAGTGGCCTTCGCGCTCGTGCACCAGCCCGTCGGCCTTGGCGATGTGGAACAGACCGTCGAGTATGTCCTCCAGCATCACACAATTGGAATGCCCGGAACCGCACATCTGCGCCATCCGCTCGGCATAGGCCTCGAAACCGGCCACGTCGCGCTGGGCGAGATCGAACAGACGCGCCACATTGCGCGTCTCCTTCGGCGGCACTTCGAATATTTCCTGGAACGCGCGCACCTCGTCCTGGGTGACGATGCCATCGGCCTTGGCCATCTTGGCCGACAGCGCGATCATCGCCACCGAAAAGGCGACACGCCGGCGCAAATCCGCATCGCCGGCGAAAACCGTGCGCACGGCCTCGACCACGTCGGCGACACCCGACGAGGCTGAGGATGAAACGCGGGTGATGAATTCGCCGAGGCGATCCCAAATCGACATGGCCTGCTTCTTAGAGCCACCGCCCGCTCCTATCAAGCCGGGACAGTGCCGCAGGCTTTGCGCGACAAATCGATCGGACTCGAACGCCACGGCGCTCGGACAATATGAAAAAGGCCAGCGCGAGCCGGCCTTTCTCATTCATCACACGAAGTACTGCTTGCTCACTACTGCGCGGGCGCAGGAGCTGGTGTTGCCGGAGCCGGCTCGGCAGGCTTCTCGGGTGTGATGCTCTTCGTGGTCGAATTATCCGTTGCCGGAGGCGTCGCGGCCGGCGGCGTGGCTTCCGGGGTAGCCGGCTTCATCGGTTCCTCGGCGGCCGGCGGATTGGTGCTCTGGGTGGTCGTATTGTCCGTGCCGCTGTCACTGCAGGCGGCGACGCCAAGCAAGGCCAGAGCGGAAACGGACGCGAGAATGAGCTTTTTCATTTTGTCTCTCCTTCAACACACGCTCACGTTGCCGTGAGCGGTCGAAGGACAAATGCGTCAGACGACCATGAGTTTCGTAACGTTGCGTTTCGACATGTAACATCGTCTGGTTCATTTGCGATTGCCGCTCAGGCCGTGGCGAACTAACAGCATGTGCACCACCGATCGAACAGAAGAGCGCCAGGGGCTGTCATGACCGAAAAATGGGATTTCTGGATCGACCGCGGCGGCACATTCACCGATATCATCGGCCGAGATCCGGAAGGCGGGCTGCACCCGCGCAAGCTTCTCTCCGAAAACCCCGAAGCCTATAACGATGCCGCCATCCAGGGCATTCGCGACCTTCTCGGCTTGTCAGTCGGCGACACGATCCCGAGCGGCCTGATCGGCGACATCAAGATGGGCACCACGGTCGCCACCAATGCGCTGCTGGAGCGCAAGGGCGACCGCGTGCTTTTGCTCATCACCAAGGGCTTTCGCGATGCGCTGAAGATCGCCTACCAGGCGCGCCCCGACATCTTCGCCAAGGAGATCATCCTTCCCGAACAGCTGTACGAGCGGGTCATCGAAATCAACGAGCGCGTGCGCGCCGATGGCCGCGTCGAACAATTGCTCGACATCGCCGCCTGCCGGCCGGCGATCGAACAGGCCAGGGCCGATGGCATCGATGCGGTCGCCATTGTCTTCATGCACGCCTGGAAATACCCCGACCACGAGAAGGCTGTGGCGAAAGTCTGCCGCAAACTTGGTTTCAGCCAGGTCTCGGTCAGCCATGAAGTCTCGCCACTGATCAAGCTGGTCGGCCGCGGCGACACCACCGTGGTCGACGCCTATCTGTCGCCGATCCTGTCTCGATACGTGCAAAGGGTGGCGGGAGAGCTGGGCGTGGCGCCCGGCCAATCGCCTCGCCTCATGTTCATGATGTCGTCGGGCGGTCTCACCGCCGCCGACATGTTCCAGGGCAAGGACGCACTGCTGTCGGGGCCGGCCGGCGGCGTCGTCGGCATGGTCGAGACGGCCAGGCTCGCCGGCTTCGACAAGGTCATCGGCTTCGACATGGGCGGCACCTCCACCGACGTCGCCCATTATGACGGCGAATATGAGCGCGCCTTCGACACCGAGGTCGCCGGCGTGCGCATCCGCGCGCCGATGATGCGCATCCATACCGTCGCCGCCGGCGGCGGCTCGATTCTGCACTATGAGGCCGGTCGCTTCCGGGCCGGACCGGATTCGGCTGGCGCCAATCCCGGCCCGGCAGCCTACCGGCGCGGCGGCCCGCTCGCCGTCACCGACGCCAACGTCATGCTTGGCAAGCTGCAGCCCGATTTCTTTCCGGCAATATTCGGACCCGGCCAGGACGAACCGCTCGACGTCGAGACGGTGCGCGAAAAATTCTCCGCACTCGCCGCCGAAATCGGCGATGGCCGGTCGCCTGAGACTGTCGCCGAAGGGTTCGTCACCATCGCCGTGGAGAACATGGCCAACGCCATCAAGAAGATCTCCGTGCAGCGCGGCTACGACGTCACCGAATATCTCCTGAACTGTTTTGGCGGCGCCGGCGGCCAGCACGCGTGCCTAGTCGCCGATGCGCTCGGCATGGAAGCGGTGCTGATCCATCCCTTCTCTGGCCTGCTGTCGGCTTATGGCATCGGCCTGTCCTCGGTCTTTGCCTCACGCCAGCAGGCGCTGCTGAAACCGCTTGCCGAAGAGTCCAGAACGGAGATCGGCAACCTCATCGCCATCTTGAGAAAAGCCGTCATCGCCGAACTCGCGGCGCAAGGCATCGGCGAGGATACGGTCGCCACAAAGCCCGTGCTGCACATTCGCTATGACGGCACCGACACGACACTGCCGGTGAATTTCGAGGCGGATTCGATTTTCCAGGCCAGGCGCGATTTTGAAATCGCCCACAAGGCGCAGTTCGGTTTCGTTTATGACGACAAGCCGATGATCGTCGAGACCGTCGGCGTCGAAGGCGCGGACACCGGCGGCACCGGGCGCGACGAAACTGAATCGCGAACCGAAGACCTTGCCGTAAGCCCTTCGCAAACCCGCGAAATCTTCACCGAAGGAGAGTGGCGCACTTCACCCATCTTCCGCCGCGAGGCGCTGAAGCCGGGAAACAGGGTTGCGGGACCTGCCTTGATTATCGAGCCGAACCAGACAATCGTCATCGAGCCGGGCTGGCAGGCCGAAATCACCGCCAGGAACCATGTGCTCCTGCGCCGTGTCGAGAAAAAGCGCCGGCAGGCAGCGCTCGGCACCGAGGCCGATCCGGTCATGCTGGAGGTCTTCAACAACCTCTTCATGTCGATCGCCGAGCAGATGGGCGTGACGCTGCAGAACACCGCCTATTCGGTCAACATCAAGGAACGGCTGGATTTCTCCTGTGCCGTCTTCGATCGCACTGGCGCGCTGGTCGCCAATGCGCCGCATATGCCGGTGCATCTGGGCTCGATGGACCGCTCGGTCGAAACCATCATCCGGCTGAATTCCGGCGACATCCACCCCGGCGACGTCTTTGCCCTCAACGCGCCCTACAATGGCGGCACGCATCTGCCCGACATCACCGTGGTGACGCCGGTGTTCGACGACGCCCAACGCGAAATCCTGTTCTGGGCAGCCTCTCGCGGCCATCATGCGGATATCGGTGGCACGGCACCCGGCTCGATGACGCCGCTTGCCACCACGGTCGACGAGGAAGGCGTGCTGTTCGACAATTTCCGCATCGTCGATCGTGGAAAATTCCGCGAGAAGGAGCTGGAAACGCTGCTCACCGACCACCGCTACCCGGCCCGCAATCCGCACCAGAACATCGCCGACCTCAAAGCGCAGATCGCCGCCAACGAGAAGGGCGTCGCGGAACTGCGCAAGATGGTCGCGCATTTCGGCCTCGATGTCGTCGAGGCCTATATGGGCCATGTCCAGGACAATGCGGCTGAAAGCGTGCGCCGCGTGCTGGAGCGGCTGCCCGATAGTTCGCAGTACGAATACCCGACCGACACCGGCCAAATCATCAAGGTGAAGATCACGGTCAACCGGCAAAAGCGCGAGGCGACCGTTGACTTCACCGGCACGTCGCCGGTCATGAAGAACAATTTCAACGCGCCCGAACCCGTCGCCCGAGCGGCCGTGCTCTATGCTTTCCGCGTCATGGTCGAGGACATGATCCCGATGAATGCCGGCTGTCTGCGGCCAATCAACATCATCATTCCCGACGGCTGCATGCTGAAACCCGCCTACCCCGCCGCCGTCGTCGCCGGCAATGTGGAGACCTCGCAGCATGTCACCAATGCGCTGTTCGGCGCCATGGGCGCCATGGCCAACGCGCAAGGCACGATGAACAACCTGACCTTCGGCAACAAGACCTACCAATACTACGAGACGATCTGTTCCGGCTCGCCCGCCGGCCAGATGAACTCGGGCCGCGGCTTTGCCGGCACCTCCGGCGTCCATACCCACATGACCAACTCGCGCCTCACCGACCCGGAAGTGCTGGAATTGCGCTTTCCCGTGCTGCTCGAGGATTTCCACATTCGGGAAAACTCCGGCGGCAAGGGCAAATGGAGCGCCGGCGACGGCACCAAACGCACCATCCGCTTCCTCGAAAAGATGGAATGCGCGATCCTGTCCTCGCACCGCAACCGCCCGCCGCAAGGGCTGGATGGTGGCGGCGATGGCGAGGTCGGCTCGACCAAGGTCCGCCGCAAGGATGGCACGATCGACATGCTGAAAGCCTGCGACCAGACAGTGCTGCAGGCCGGCGACGCCGTCATCCTGACGACGCCGACGCCGGGCGGATTTGGCAAGCCGTGAAAAGATGCGTCAACAGGCTGTCACCGGCCTGTCATGACCCTGAGCTACCCGCTTGCGGCAAAGCAAATGGGGAATCATCTTGCCATGACGGACGTTTCCGCTGATCTGGTTTTTCGCCGCGGCAAGGAAGTTGGAAAGGCCGTCTACCAGAACCGCCCGCTGTCGAAGGCAGGCATTTCGGAGCGGCTGTTCGCCTTCCTGTTTTCCGGCCTCGTCTATCCGCAGATCTGGGAGGACCCCGATGTCGACATGGAGGCGATGCAGCTTGGCCAGGGCCACCGCGTCGTCACCATCGCCTCCGGCGGCTGCAACATCCTGGCCTACCTCACGCGCTCGCCGGCCCGGGTCGACGCCGTCGATCTCAACGCCGCGCACATCGCGCTGAACCGCATGAAGCTGGAGGCGGTGCGCCATTTGCCTTCACAGGGCGACCTGTTCCGCTTCTTCGGTGCCGCCGACACCAGCCACAATTCGGCGGCCTACGACCGCTTCATCGCACCGCATCTCGATCCGGTAAGCCGTCACTACTGGGAGCGCCGCAACTGGCGTGGCCGCCGTCGCGTCACTGTGTTCGACCGCAATTTCTACCAGACCGGCCTGCTCGGCCTGTTCATCGCCATGGGCCACCGCACGGCAAAATTCTTCGGCGTCGACCCCGCCGGCATCATGCAGGCCCGCAACATCGGCGAGCAGCGCCGCTTCTTCAACGAGGAACTGGCGCCGGTCTTCGACAAGAAGCTTTTGAAATGGGCGACGTCGCGCAAGGCTTCGCTGTTCGGCCTCGGCATTCCACCGGCGCAGTACGATTCGCTGATCACTTCTGGCGACGGCACCATGGCCAGCGTGCTGAAAGCCCGGCTGGAAAAGCTCGCTTGCGATTTTCCGCTGGAGAACAACTACTTCGCCTGGCAGGCCTTCGCTCGGCGCTATCCGAACCCCGGCGAGGCCGCCCTGCCCGCCTATCTCGAAAAACAGAATTACCAGACCATCCGCGGCAATGTCGACCGCGTCGCCATCCACCACGCCAATCTGATCGAATTTCTCACCGGCAAGGACGCCGGCGCGGTCGACCGTTTCGTCTTGCTCGATGCGCAGGACTGGATGACCGACGATCAGCTCAACGCGCTGTGGGCGGAAATCACCCGCACCGCATCGGCCGACGCCCGCGTCATCTTCCGCACCGCCGCCGAACCCAGCCTGTTGCCGGGCCGAGTCTCCAGCTCGCTGCTCGACCAGTGGGACTATCAGGACCAGGCTTCGCGCGAATTTTTGGCCCGCGACCGCTCGGCCATCTATGGCGGCTTCCACCTCTACGTGAAGCGTGCGGCATGAGCACCAGCGAGTTGCCGGCCAGCCCCGAATTCAAGGCCAACCATGCCGAACTGATGGACCGCGTCTACCGCTGGCAGCGCCATATCTACGACCTGACCCGCAAATACTACCTGCTCGGCCGCGACCTAATGATCTCGGGGCTCGACGTGCCTGTCGGTGGCACCGTGCTGGAGCTCGGCTGCGGCACCGGCCGCAACATCATCCTGGCCGCGCGTCGCTACCCCGACGCCGGCTTCTTCGGCCTCGACATTTCAGCCGAAATGCTGGAGACGGCCAGCGCCGCGATTGCCCGCGAGGGCCTGGTCGATCGTGTCACGCTCGCCCAGGGCGACGCCACGGGATTCGATGCCAAGGCGCTGTTCGGGCGCAACGGCTTCGATCGCGTCTTCGTGTCCTATTCGCTGTCGATGATCCCCGGTTGGGAAAAAACTGTGTCGGCAGCGCTTGCCGCCCTGTCGCCGAACGGTTCGCTGCACATCGTCGATTTCGGCCAGCAGGAAGGCCTACCCGGCTGGTTCCGGACCTTGCTGCGCGGCTGGCTGAAAAAATTCCACGTCGCGCCGCGTGAATCGTTGCGCGAAGTGCTGGAATCGGAATCTCGGCGAACCAGCGCAAGCTTCCGTTTCCGCACGCTTTATCGCGGCTATGCCTGGCTGGCGGTTATCAAGATAACTTCCTGAATATTGCCGTGGGAAAGGCACATAAAGGCGAAGCAGCCACGATCCGTTGGATAAACGTTGCCTTATGACCCCGAGAGCGGTACACTATCTCACATGCATGAAGCATGTGGTGATCATCGGCTTCAGGGATGAATGGCTGCGGGCCTTCTTCGTGGAAGACACCCATTCTCGCAACATTCCGTCCGATCTCGAAAGCCGTTTGTTCCGCAAGCTCCAGATGATTGACGACGCGATGATCGATCAGGATTTGCGTGTGCCGCCCAGCAATCATTTCGAGAAGCTGCGTGGCATTCTCGAAGGCTTCCATTCAATACGCGTCAACAAGCAATGGCGGCTGATCTTCCGCTGGGACGGCGGCCGCGGTGAGGCGTCGGACATCTATCTCGACGACCACAGCTATAGATGAGGTGAGAACATGTTGATGACCGCACGCAAGCCAGCAACGGTTGGCGAAATTCTCACGGAAGAATTCATGCAACCGCTTGGCCTTACGCAGGCAGCTTTGGCCGAGGCGATGGGGGTCCAGCGCAAACATGTGAACGAATTGTGCAACGACCGCCGCAACGTGACGGCGGCGACCGCGCTCATTCTGGCACGGGTGTTCGGCAACAGCCCGGATTTCTGGTTGAACGTCCAGCGCCGCAGCGATCTCTGGCAGGTCATGAACTCGCCCGACGAGCGGGCGCGGGTTGATCGCGCCAAGCCTTTTGGCGACAGCTGCATAGACAAGAGTTACGGCGCGCTAGTCTAATGCAGCGCCTTGACCAGCGCCCCCACCATCGTCTGCGGCCGGTAGCCGAGTTTGGCCGGCGTCAGCCCCAGCCGCACCACCACCAACTGCTCCGAGGGGATGATGGCAACCGTCTGCCCGTCATGGCCTTCCATCCAGTACGTGTCCTTGGGCAGGCCTGCCGCGACGCCGGCGCCGGGATTTTCCTCATCGCCCGGGGCCTCGATCCACAACTGGCCCTTGCCGTAGACTTTCGAGGCAGCTGCCGGCTCCCGCATCCAGTCGACGAAGCCGGTCGGCAGGATCTGGTTGCCGTTCCACACCCCGCTTTGCAGCAGGAACTGGCCGAAGCGCGCCCAGTCATGGGCAGTCGCGTAGAGATAGGACGAGCCGACGAAGGTGCCTTGCTCGTCGGTCTCGAGCACCGCGCTGTGCATGCCGAGCGGCTCGAACAGCGCCGTGCGCGGCCACGTCAGCGCCTTGGCCTTGTCGCCGATCGCGTCCTGCCAGAGGCGCGACAGCATCACCGCCGTGCCGCTCGAATAGGAAAACTGTTTGCCGACCTCTGCAGCCAGCGGCTTGGATTCGGCGAAGCCCGCCATGTCAGGTTCGAGATAGAGCATGCGCGTGACGTCGGCGACGTCGCCATAATCCTCGTTGAACTCCAGCCCGCTCGACATCGCCATCATGTCGGCAAGGCTGATCGCGGCGCGGCCGTCCGCCTTCCACGGCGCAAACAGGTTTTTGTTGTTGAAAGCCATCTTGCCGTCCTTGACCAACGTACCGACGATGGCGGCGTTCACCGTCTTGGTCATCGACCAGCCGAGCAGCGGCGTCCTGGCGGAAAAGCCATCGCCATAGCGCTCGGCGACGACGCGGCCATTCTTGACCACCACCACCGCGCGCATGCCGGTGCCGTTCAGCGCCGCATCGTCCAGCAGCTTGGCAATCACCGGATCCTGTGATGCCTCGACGCGCTCGCCTTGCGGCCACAGGTCGCCCATGGTGGCCGCTGACGGCTCCGCCTGGATCGCGGTCCGCCGCGCCTTGCCTACATCGCCGTCCGGAACCGAAGCGCAGCCCAGCCCGTCACGGGCGACGGCGATGCTCTTGCCGAGGAAGCCGAACAGGCCCGCCGACACCGTTCCCCTGTTCTTGTCCACCGAAACCCGCATTAGCCGCAGCAGGGGATGCCCGGGCGCCTGCACGTCGACGGCAAGCACCTCATTGGGATCGCGGCCGGCAATGAAGACGTTCGAACAGACGATCTTGGCCGAGTAGCCCGAGCCGACCCTGATCAACTCCGGCGGGGCGATATAAAGCCAGGCAAAAAGCGCGGCGATCGCCAGAACGATCAGGCCAAGCAGCCATTTGACGATCTTGACCACGATCCGCATTCATTTCCTCCGGGCCCTGCGCGACCCTCATGTCATCGATTTGCCGACATTGCTTCCGCAAATCATGGTGCTTGTCGAGCGCCATCAACGGATTATCAACCATGATCGGCGATCACAGGTTAATGTCGCCCAAAACTGCGCAGCGGTTTTGGGACAACGACATGAACGAGAATGGAAAGCCGGGCGATGCTGTGGGGCGATCGCTCGGAGGGGGCCCGATCACAAGCCGGCCATCAGGTATAGACCCATCAGCGACCGGCTGAATCCGGCTCGGGAATTGCGATGCGCCGTCTTGCGGGCCTCATTATGCTAGCGCTGCTTGGCGCGTGCTCGACAGTGGACGATCTCTCGCCGCTATCGCCGTCGGCGTCGAGCAGCCCGACGGTCACTGTCCGGGCGCCGCGCTTTGCCGATTCCAAGCCGCATGAATGGGAAAGCGGAGCGCCATGGAACTATGCCGTTCACGGCACCGACGTCTCCAAATACCAGACCTCGGTCGACTGGCCGGCGGCCAAGGCCAGCGGCATCTCCTTCGCCTTCATCAAGGCGACCGAGGGCGGCGATCGCTTCGATGAGTATTTCAACGAGCATTGGACCCGCACGAAAGCTGCCAGCGTTCCGCGAGCCGCCTATCACTTCTACTATTTCTGCACCCCGGCTGCCGTGCAGGCGCGCTGGTTCATCCGCAACGTCCCCGTCGACCGCTCGGCGCTGCCGCCGGTCCTCGACATGGAATGGAACCCGCAATCGCCGACCTGCAGGCTGCGTCCCGACGCTGCCACGGTGCGCGCGGAGATGACCACCTTCCTTGAAATCGTCGAACGGCACTACGGCAAGAAGCCGATCATCTACACCTCGATCGACTTCTTCGACGATAACGAGCTGTCGAGCTTTCGCGGCTATCCCTATTGGCTGCGCTCCGTCGCCGGCCATCCGCGTGAGAAATACGGCAGCCACCCCTTCACCTTCTGGCAATACACGGGAACCGGCATCGTTCCGGGCGTAAGCGGCAAGTCCGACATCAACGTCTTCAACGGCAGTGAAGCCGCCTGGAACAAGTGGCTGCGGCAGAACACCCGTTGACACCGGGCCTGCCGCCTGCTTTTCGACACAGCCAGCGGTGAAAAGTGCAACCGCCAGTAATTCAGGGCGTTGGGCTTCCGGGGAGCACAACAACTGCCCGCTATTCGTTTCGAGAGGAAGCTGATGCGACTGCGTTCCAAAGTCCTCGCGGCTGCGCTGACCCTGTGCGCCACGGCCTTGCCGGCGATGGCGCAGGAATGCGGCGGCGACTTCGAATCCTGGAAGCAGGGCGTCGCTGCGGAAGCCAAGGCGGCTGGCGTAGGTACAGCGGGTCTCGACGCCCTTGGAGCGGCAACCTTCGACGACAAGGTGTTGGCACGCGACCGCGCCCAGGGCGTCTTCACCCAAACCTTTGTCGAGTTTTCCAACCGCATGATCTCGGCCTATCGCCTGAAGCAAGGTGCGGCAAACCTGAAGAAATACGCCGACGTCTTCGCCCGCGCCGACCAGCAGTTCGGCGTCCAGGCGCCGATCATCGCCGCTTTCTGGGCGCTGGAGACCGATTTCGGCGCCGTGCAGGGCGACTTCCACACGCTGAGCGCCCTGGTGACGCTTTCCCATGATTGCCGCCGGCCGCAGCTCTTCCGGCAGCAGCTGGTGCCGCTTCTGGAGCTGATCGATCGCGGCGTGCTGCCGGCCGATGTCAGGGGCGCCTGGGCCGGCGAGATCGGCCAGACGCAGATCCTGCCCTCCGACTATCTGGCACGCGGCGTCGACGGCGACGGCGACGGCAAGATCGACCTGCGCGGCAGCGTGCCCGATGTGATCATGACCACCGCCAACAAAGTGCTGTCGCGCGGCTGGAAACGCGACCAGCCCTGGATCCAGGAAGTCCGCGCGCCCGAAGACATGCCGTGGGACCAGACCGGCCGCACCAACAAGCTGCCGCTGTCGCAGTGGGCGCAATGGGGCGTCACCTACCCTAGCGGCGCGCCGCTGGTCGACAACGGCCTGAAAGCAGGCCTGGCGCTGCCGATGGGCCGCAAGGGGCCTGCCTTCCTCACCTACGACAATTTCGACGTCTATCTCGAATGGAACCAGTCCTTCACCTATGCGCTGACGGCAGCCAACCTTGCCGCACGACTCGCAGGCGCGCCGCCGCTCGACCCGCGCAATCCCGAAACCGGCCTCAACAACGAGCAGATGAAGGCGTTGCAGACCAAGCTGGAAGCCAGGGGCTACGATGTCGGCACTGTCGACGGCATTTTGGGTACCAACACCCGCGAGGCGATCCGCAAGGAGCAGATGCGGCTAGGCCTGCCGGTGGATGGCTGGCCGACGCCGGAGCTATTGGGGAAATTTTAGGGCAGTAGGCAGTAGGCAGTAGGCAGTAGGCAGTAGGCAGTAGGCAGTAGGCAGTAGGCAGTAGGCAGTAGGAAATTACTCCGAAAGCCGTGCCTGCCACCCCTATTCCCTATTCCCTATTCCCTATTCCCTATTCCCTATTCCCTAATCCGCCATCGTCTCCAGACTCGCAAACCCCTGCGGCGCGTCGCCCTCGTCGAACGGCGTCGTCACCTCGACGAAGGTGTCGGGGTAAAACCCGTTGAATCGGGTCCTCAGCGACAGCGAATAGGCGCCGATATGGCCGATCTCGATCCAGTCGCCGGTATCGACCGTTTCCGGCAGCCAGAATGGCCGCGACAGGATGTCGACGGAATCGCAGGTCGCGCCGCAGACCTTGAACGGCACGATGTTCTTCTCCTCGCCATTACGCGAGCGGATCGCCGGATCGGGAATGAAGCGCGCCGGCAGCGTGATCTTGCCTGTCCATGAATCCGACAGCGACGCCCAGATGCCGTCATTGATGTAGAGCCGCTTGCCTTTGCGCAGCAGCACCCGCACGATCAGCGACAGGCAGCGCGCCACGATCACCCTGCCCGGCTCCGCCACCAGCGGCATCTGGTCGAACTGATACTCCTTCAGGTCGCCCGAAAGCCGCGACATGATCTGGCCGAGCGACGGCATCTCGATCTGCTTGCGGTTGGGATCGTGGCCGTATTCGGCGGGGAAACCGCCGCCGACGTCGAGCCCTGCAATATCGAAGGTCAGCCGGTTGCGCACCCAATCGGCGGAAGCCAGCGCCCGCTCATAGGTGTCGGGATCCTCGATCTGACTGCCGACATGGAAACACAGACCAACCTTGTAGCCGGTGCGGTTGAGCCGCTCGGCCAGTTCGACCGCATAGGCCGGCCCGGCGCCGAACTTCTTCGACAATTCGTAGGCGGCATGCCCCTTGGTCTGCACCCGCACGAACACGCTGATCGAGCCCGGATCGATGTCGAGCGCCCGCACCACTCGCGTCAGCTTGGTGATCTCGTCCTCGTGATCCAGCGAAATGACGCGGATGGCGTATTTCTCCAGCGCCAGCTTGATGTCCGACTGCGCCTTGACCGGATGCATGTAGAGCATCTCGGCATCCGGAGAGACCGCGCGCACGGCGGCGAACTCGCCCGGCGAAGCGACGTCGAAAGCCTTGACACCGGCTTCGACCAGGGTCTTCAGCACGATCTGCTCGCCATTGGTCTTGACCGCATAGGCGGTCTTGCCGGGGAACATGCCCATGAACTGCCTGGCATCCGCCATCAGCACTTGCGGGCGGAAGCAATAGACCGGATCGTCCGGACGAAGCGCCAGTGCCGCCTCGCGGGCATTTTCGAATCGCTGCATCGACGAATCCTTGACCTAGCCTGCGCACAATTAATCCAAGCTAGCGGCTAATGAAAACAATTCTGTGTCTCGTGCGGCTGACGCAGCGGCGCTAGGTCTTTGCCAGCAACGTTTGCCAGCGATCAGGTTTCGGGTGGCCCTTGTCACTGGCGCCGATATGGCTTCTGCCTGAGTGACTGGCATTCAGGCAGTCTGGGAGGGCGACTCACATGGCAATGGCCGCGACATCCGCACCACGCGGGCCGATGGTGCTCAAGGATTGGGGGCAACTCCTGCTGCTCGGCGCGATCTGGGGCGGCTCGTTCTTCTTTGCGCGCATCGCGGTGGCGGAACTCCCCCCGCTGGTGCTGGTGCTGTTTCGCGTCGCCATCGCCGCCATTGCGCTGCAGATCTATCTCGGTCTGCGCGGTCCGTCCTTCCGCCTCGCGCTTCCGCATGCAGGCCTGTTCTTCCTGCTGGCGCTCACCAACAATGTCGTGCCCTTCTCGCTGATCTTCGTCGGCCAGACGGAGCTTGGCGCCGGCGTCGCCTCGGTGCTCAACGCGACGACGCCGTTCTGGACGCTGATCCTCGCGAACGCGCTGACATCCGACGAAAAGCTCTCCTGGAACAAGCTCGCCGGCATTGCGCTCGGCATCGCCGGTACGGCCGTCATGATCGGCCCCGGCCTGCTTACCGGGCTCGGCGGCCCGGTCTGGGCCAAGTTCGCGCTGATCGGTGCTTCGCTGTCCTATGGTATTGCGCTGATGGTCGCCCGCCGCTTCAAGGGCGTGCCCTCACCGGTCATCGCCACCGGACAGTTGACGGCGTCGACCATCATCATGATCCCGATCGTGCTCTTCACCTACGGTCCATCCGGCCTGTTCTCGGCCTCGCCCCCGGTCTGGGCGGCGGTGCTGGCGCTGGCGCTTCTGTCCACCGCCTTCGCCTACATCCTCTATTTCAACCTCGTCGCCTCGGCCGGCGCGACCAACGCCTCGCTGGTCACGCTTGTCGTGCCGGCCAGCGCCATGCTGCTCGGCTTCCTGTTCCTTGGCGAGCGGCTGGAGCTGTTCGAAATCGGCGGCGTGGTGCTGATCGCGCTCGGCCTCGTCACCATCGACGGGCGGTTGTTCGGCCGACGTTAGAGCGCCGCGCGTCCACTGGACGCGCAAAGAATGCTCTAACCGCCTAATTGCCCCCGCATCGCGAAGCCGAATTCGGCTTTCGCGGGGGTAGCGCTGCCATGACACAGCAGCGACACGAGCGGGCCACATTTTATTCACAGGTCTGAAGCCGGTTTTTGCCTAGGAGTTTCAAAGCCTAACGGCAAAAGACATGTCGCGGATTTCACAATCACGTCGCAATGCAGCACATTTTCCGCTTGCCTGTGGCACAAATGAACCTAGACTCCATAACATAGCTCTTTAAGAGGAGGCTATGTCATGGGACTTACGAGGCCTATCAACGCATTGATGATCTGTGCTGCGTTCGCCTTTATCGGAGCCCTTATTATGGGCTTCCTTCCCTGACCGCCAAAGCGGGGAAGACCAGCACCCAAATAGTCCAACCAATTCAAAAGGCCGGGTTTTTCCCGGCCTTTTGTTTGAACCCGACCTCAAGCCGCGGCTGATCCGGCCGCCGCCGCCTCGTGCGAGCGGATGCCGATCATATGGCAGATGGCAAAGACCAGATCGGCGCGGTTCATGGTGTAGAAGTGGAAATCGCCGACACCGCGCTCGACCAGATCCATCACCTGTTCGGCTGCCACCGCCGACGCCACCAGCGCATGCGTCTGCGGGTCCCGGTCAAGGCCTTCGAAACGCTCCGCCAGCCAGCCGGGCACATGCGCGCCCGCCCTGGCGGAAAAGTTCGCGACCTGCCTGAAACTGTGAACCGGCTGGATTCCCGGCACGATCGGGATGTAGATGCCGGCGCGGCGGACGCGCTCGACATAGCGCTCGTAGAGATCATTGTCGAAGAAGAACTGGGTGATGGCGCGCGTCGCGCCATTGTCGACCTTGCGCTTCAGCATCTCGATGTCGGTGGCGAAATCGGGACTTTGCGGATGCTTTTCCGGATAAGCCGCGACGGAGATGTCGAAGTCCGCGATTGCCTTGAGCCCGGCGACCAGCTCCGCGCCGTTCTCGTAGCCACCGGGATGCGGCCGATACGGTTCGCCGACGCCGGAGGCCGGGTCGCCGCGCAGCGCCACGAACCGGTTGATGCCGATCGACCTGTAATCCTGGATGACCGCGTCGACCTCGTCGCGTGTTGCACCGACGCAGGTCAGATGCGCCGCTGCAGGAATACCGGTTTCCGTCAGGATGCGCTTTACAGTGCGCGCGGTACGCTCCCGCGTCGAGCCGCCGGCGCCGTAGGTCACCGAGACGAATTTCGGCTTCAGCGGCTCCAACTTTGTTACCGTCTCCCACAGCCTCGCTTCCATCTCGTCCGTCTTCGGCGGGAAGAATTCGAAGGAAACCCTGACCTTGTCGCCAATGTCGGGGCGGCGGGAAAAGCGGAACTGGTTCATGCGATTTCCCCTATCGAGTTCGCTTTGGCCTGCCTTGTGTCGTTGGAAGGATCGGCGATCAAGAGGCGCCGGTCGCGGCCAAGCCAGAGTTTTACGGTGAGCCTGGCCTCGTTGCCGCCGCGCGGCTCGAATTCCTGACTGTCTTCAAGATCGAGGCCGGCTTCCGAAAACCAGTCGGCGATCTGCCGGTCGGAAAAACCGAGCCGCATATGCGCGTGCTCCTCGCGCAGGAATTCCAGCGCATGCGGCGCGAAATCGACGATGACCAGGCGTCCGGCCGGACGCAAAAGCCGCGCCGCCTCGTGGATGGCGCGGGCGGGATCGTCGAGATAGTGCAGCACCTGATGGATGGTGACGAGATCGAAGGCATCGCGCTCGACCGGCGGTGCGAAGATGTCGCCCTGCCGAACCTGTGCGTTCGAAACCCCGGCCTTGTCGAGATTGGCGCGCGCCACGGTCAGCATCTCGCGCGACATGTCGATGCCGACACCGCGCCGATAAAGCGGCGAGAAGATTTCAAGCAGCCGCCCGGTGCCGGTGCCGAGATCCAGCATCGACTGGAACGGCCGCTTGCCCACCAGCTTCAACATTGCGGCTTCGACGGCGCGGTCCGGCACATGCAGCGAGCGGATATGGTCCCAGCTTGCCGCATTCACCGAAAAATACGCGACCGCGCGGTCCTGCCGCTTGCGCTTGACCGAGGCCAGACGCTCAAGATCGCGCTCGACCTGCGGATCGGCGCCGCGAATGTCGGAAACCAGTCCCATGACGAAGTCACGCGCTGAATCCGCATCCGACAGACGGAAGAAGGCCCAGGACCCTTCCTGGTAGCGGCCGATCAGCCCGGCCTCCAGCAAGAGCTTCAGGTGACGCGAAACGCGCGGCTGCGACTGGCCGAGAATTTCGGTAAGATCGGAAACCGTGAGGTCGCCGCGCGACAGAAGTGCCAGTATGCGCAATCGGCTGGATTCGGCCGCCGCCTTCAATGTATCAACCATGGTGTCGAGCGAGACATGCATCAGCGTATTCTCTTTGAAAAGATATAAACATATGTTTATGTCGGTTTTCGAAACCTTGCAAGCGCTATGTCGCTTCCGGACCAGAAAATGCCGCTCGTGTGGCGTTTTAAGAGACGCGGGCCATGACTGAAACGCGTGAGATGTTCGAGGCGCGCGAAGGGGAGCAGAGGCTGGAAAACGATCCGGCCCTGATGCCGCCTGATGGCGGCATCGTCTTCATCGGCCGCATTGCCTCGCCGTGGACGACGCGCGAAACCTGCCCGAAGAACATGCGCGTCGCGCGCGAGACCGGACAGAAGGCGGTGCTGACCATCGACGCGCCCTACCGAAGGGGCCTGCAGGGGCTGGAGCGCGCCAGCCACGTCATCATCCTATCCTGGCTGCATCATGCGCCGCGGACTCTGATTGTGCAGAAACCGCGCCATGCCGTTGAAGCGAAAGGTGTATTTGCGCTGCGCTCCCCTGCCCGCCCGAACCCCATCGGGCTGCACATCGCCAGGCTGATTGCCGTCAACATCGAAACCGGCCGCATCGATCTCGACGCCATCGACGTGCTCGACGGCACGCCGGTCATCGACCTAAAACCCTATTTCGCCTCGACCGACGCCATATCAGAGGCGACCATCGAAGGGCGCGACGAGCCCAATGGGATCCGGCGATGACAGCGCCGACCGGCCGCCGCCGCGCCATCGCCAAGGCGCTGACCGCACTTCTGCCGCTGGCGCCCTATGCCGATATGGAGAAGATCCGCACCGACGCCGGCGCGGTTCACATGAAGACCCTGCCGCCGGGCATCGCCGTATGGCTGGCGACCATTGCCCATATCCGCCACATGCACACCGATTACGAAAAACTGCTCAGCGAAGGCTATGACCGCGACTCGGCGCGTTTCTTCGTCATCGAGCAGACCAACATCGTGCTCACCCGCTGGCGCGCAACCCGCCTGCTCGACGCCGACGACGAGGAGGAATGACCACGGCTACTTCCGCTTTAGCACTGCGACCGCATTATAAGGCTGGCCGTCGGCCTGGCCGACCCAAGTCCAGGACAGATTTCCCTTGAAAAACCTGACCGTGATGTTGCCGCCGTCGATGCACTTGTCCTGACCGTAGGTGATGCTCTCGTGGTATTCCGCCGAAATGTCGTCCCTGGACGTCTGCGACAGGGATCCGCCGCAGCCGAGCGACGGATAGTCGATGGACGCACCCCCATCATTGATCGTCATGGCGATCGGCCAGTCGGCGCCGGCATCGCCGGCCGGGCTCTGGTGGCCGCTGCCGAGCCAGGTGCCGCTCAGCGTCGGCACATTCACCGCGCAAGGCACGTTCTGGAAGATCGACGTCAATTCGCTGCCGGTTTTCTCGCAGCGATAGGTCTGGCCGCTCTGGCACAATTCCTCGCCTTCGCGTGCGCACTGGGCGCTGGCTTGGCCCGCGGCGGCGAACATCATCATTGCCGCTGTGACGGCCCCAAACCTGCCCATTTTCCCCTCCCGTTCAGACCCGGAACGATAGGGCAATCGCGATCGAATGTATCGGCCAGATCGTCATGGAGGCCGAACAGCGCCGGGCGGGTGGCTCTATGCCTTCTGCCCAGCGCCGCTAGCCTCTCGCCTGCTTGACAGGAGGCCTCGATGAGCCGGACGATGGCAACACAGGACGAGAAGCAACTGCCCATAGTTGGCGACCGCCATGTCGACCCGCACTCCTACCCCGAGGGCGTCGCTTTCCTCGACGGCCAATATTTGCCGATGTCGCAGGCCAAGATCTCGGTTCTGGACTGGGGCTTTCTGCATTCCGACGCAACCTACGACACCGTGCATGTCTGGAATGGCCGCTTCTTCCGCCTCGATTTGCATCTCGACCGCTTCTTCGGCGGGCTGGAAAAACTGCGCATGACCATTCCCTTCGACCGCAAAGGCGTGGCCGAAATCCTGCACAATTGCGTGGCGCTGTCGGGTCATCGCGCCGCCTATGTCGAGATGCTGTGCACGCGCGGCGCCTCCCCGACTTTCAGCCGCGACCCGCGCCAGGCACTCAACCGCTTCATGGCGTTCGCCGTGCCGTTCGGCTCGGTCGCCAATGCCGAGCAGCTGCATCGCGGCCTGCGTGTCGCCATCAGCGACAAGGTGCGCATTCCGCCGGCCTCGATCGATCCGGCGATCAAGAACTA
Organism: Mesorhizobium sp. M0618; assembly: GCF_040320765.1. Lineage (NCBI taxonomy): Bacteria > Pseudomonadati > Pseudomonadota > Alphaproteobacteria > Hyphomicrobiales > Phyllobacteriaceae > Mesorhizobium > Mesorhizobium sp. M0618. Next base: position 201,969 of record NZ_JAMYQH010000006.1, read on the forward strand.
CCACTGGCTCGATCTGGTGCGCGGCCTCTACGATGCCTATGATCGCGGCGCCGAGACTGCGTTGCTTCTGGACTTCAACGGCAATGTCGCCGAAGGCCCGGGCTTCAACGTCTTCTGCGTCAAGGATGGCAAACTGTCGACGCCTTCCATCGGTGTGCTGCCCGGCATCACCCGCCGCACTGTCTTTGATCTGTGCGCCGAAGAAGGTCTTGCAGCCACCGCCACCGATGTCAGCGTTGCCGCATTGCACGAGGCAGACGAGGTTTTCATCACCTCGACCGCAGGCGGCATCATGCCGGTGACGGAGATCGACGGTGTTCGGATCGCCGACGGCAAGGTCGGCGCGATCACCAGCCGGCTGATGGCGCGCTACTGGCAAAAGCACGATGACGCGGCCTGGTCGTCCCAGGTGAATTATCCCTGATAATTCAGGCGTCTTTTCAAAACATTCCCGTCGGCTCTGGAAAATCAGAGGATCGACCGTATATGCCCGAAAGCGGAGAAGCCTCCGCTTTCACCCAAAAATCACGCCCGCAGGGGCAAGGACTCCAAGATCATGACAAACAAGGTTTGGTTCATCACCGGATCGTCGAAGGGCTTTGGCCGCGTCTGGGCCGAGGCGGCACTCGCGCGTGGCGACAGCGTCGCGGCGACTGCCCGCGACGCCGGCACGCTCGCCGATCTCGTCCAGAAATACGGCGACAGGATTGCCGCGATAAAGCTCGACGTCACAGACAAGAAAGCCGTCGATGCCGCTGTCGCCGAAGCGCACAAGCGTTTTGGCCGGCTCGACGTCGTCATCAACAATGCCGGCTACGGCCATTTCGGCGCCATCGAGGAGGTCAGCGAACAGGAAGCCCGCGACCAGATCGAAACCAATGTCTTCGGCGCGCTGTGGGTCACTCAGGCCGCACTGCCGATCATGCGGGCACAGCATTTCGGCCACATCATCCAGATCTCGTCGATCGGCGGCGTCAATGCCTTTGCCTCGCTCGGCCTCTACCACGCCTCGAAATGGGCGCTGGAGGCCTTCAGCCAGTCGCTGAGCATCGAGGTCGCGGAATTCGGCATCCATGTGACGCTGGTCGAACCCGGCGGTTTCTCCACCGACTGGGCCGGCCCGTCGGCCAAGGTGTCCCAACCGATCGAGGCCTATGCACCGGCCCGTGCCAAGATGACGGAGCGCCGCGCCAATTCAGTCGCCGGCGATCCAGAGGCCACCGGGCCGGCCATGCTGGCCATTGTCGATGCCGCCGAGCCGCCGCTCAGGGTGTTCTTCGGCGACGGCGGCCTGCCGATGATCAAACAGGAATACGCCAACCGCATCGCCAGCTGGGAGAAGTGGGACGACGTCTCCATCATGGCGCAAGGCGCCAAGAAGAACCGCAAGGGCTGAAGTCCAGCACTCTTGCTACGCCGCTCCATGGGCGGCGTAGCTCGCCCTCAGGCTTTATAGATCCACTGTTCCGGCACGCGCACCGAAATCTCTTCGCCGGTCTTGACCGTTCCCGGCTTCTCGACCCAGGCGACGACGCCGCGCAGCCGCTTCGCCATTTTTGGGAACAGTAGCGCGCCGGCTTCTACGTCGACCATTCCGGCATTCTCGGCGATCGACCGGCCGGCGATGCGGCAAGGGCCGTTCTGCGCGTCCACCTTGATGGTCACGCCGCCCTTGAAGAACAGCAGCGTCCCGGCCGGCAGCATGGAGAGGTTGGGCACCCCTTCGATCACAAGATTGGCGCCGATCCATTCCGGCTTGATTTCGGTGAGATCCATCCGTTCGGCGACGATGGCGAGTTCATCCGCTGCAATGATCGATATCTGCCGTTCGTTGCGCATTTCGGTGCCGCGCGGATACCACGGTTCGCGCCCGCCCGAACGGCGCGTTGGCCCGGCATGGAAATCACCCGATATACCGTCGAAACCCAACCGCAATTCATCCACCGGGCGCGTCTGAAAATGATCCGACGGCGCCACGTAAAGCGCTGCCGCCTTGGCGACAAGCTTTCGCGCGGGGATGATTTCGGTCGGCTTTTCAGCCTCGGGGAAGAGATCCAACATGGCGTTCTTTCCTTTCGTCATCCAGCGAAGTAGCCGGGCGGACTTCGAGGCGTCCAGTCGAAAGTACTGATTGTCCGATCAACACCATCGATATGATGGCGATCACGCATTTCTTACCTGTCATCGATGTGATGGCGCATTACCGACGTGCCGTTCATGGTGACGTCCAGACAATTCACGGAGGCCGATCATGCGACCCGTGACGGCAATCACGTTGCTTTGGTTGGATGGTGATCTGGTCCGCCGCCATATGGTCCGCCCATGCCCAGCAGCGCGCCGGATTCAAGGGCGGAGGCCCGGTATCGAGGTCTCGCATCGCTCATCATCGGCATCGTGACGAAGGCAAGACAGGAAGAGAGTTTCCTGCACGACGAGTTGGGCAGCGCCTATGACGACTATATCAGACGGGTGCCGATGCTGGTGCCGTTCGCACCGGTCTGACACGAATAGCTCTCTACAGCATCCTGAGAAGCGCGCCGCCTATCGAATACCCCGCGCCAAAGGCGCAGATCAGGCCGAAATCGCCGGGCTTCATGTCGGCGTGGTTCTCCGACAGCGCGACGATGGCGCCGGCGCCCGCCGTGTTGCCCAGCCGCTCCAGCACCATCGGTGCGCGGTCGTGGTCGACTTCGTGGCCGAACGACAGTTTCAGGATCATCGCATTCATGCGCGCATTGGCCTGATGCAGCCAGAAGCGCCTGATCGCCTGCGGCGTCAGCCCGTGCTCGGCGAGGAATTCGACGATGAATTTTTGCCCGGCGACGGTGACTTCCTTGAACACCTTGTTGCCGACCTGCTTGATCAGATTGCCTTCCAGGTTGATCATGTAAGGATCTTCCTGGGCGGTGCGGGTGTGATAGCCCAGATTGGTGCGGATGTTGTTCGACATCTGCGTCCAGACGCGCGTGTCGAGCACCTCGAAGCGCCCCGGCCGCTTGTCGCCCTTGGCCAGGCCTTCGACCACCATCGACACCGAAGCGTCGCCGAAGATGAAATGCGTCTGCCGGTCGCGGAAATTGAGATGCCCGGTGATGATCTCCGGCGTCGTCACCAGGATGCGTTTGTGCGCGCCCGACCGCACCAGGTTGACGGCAACGTGCAAGGCGGCCGCGGCCGAGGAACAGCCAAGCCCCATGTCGAAGCCGGCGCCCTTCGTCCCCAACGCCTCCTGCATTTCAATGGCGATCGCCGGATAGGGCCGCTGGTGATGCGAGGCCGAGCAGATCACCAGGTCGATATCCGACGGCTGCAGCCCGGCGTGGTCGAGGGCCTTCTTCGCCGAGGCGATGCCGAACTCCGCCTCCAGCGACAGCGCGTCGTCGGGCCGCGCCGGAATGCGCGGCGCCATCCGGGTCGGATCGAGAATGCCCTCGCGCTCGATGACATGGCGGGTGCGCACGCCCGAGGCGTGGACGATGAAGTCGCTGTCCGATTTCGGCAGCGGCGGCTCGCCAGTATCCAGGCGACGCGCGTTTTCCAGGTCGACCCAGGCATTGAAGCTGGCGACCAGTTCTTCATTGGTGATTGTGGGCTCGGGGATTTCAACGCCGATGCCGCTGATGATGACGCGATGCATGTCCAGTCCGTCCCATCCGCAGGCGCTGCGGCTTCATGTGGGCGCCGGAATGCTCCGGCGCAACAGTTTTCTCACCGAGGCGGTTTACGCCGGCTTAAACCAAAGATCTGGGCCGACTTAAGCCGATCCTCGACATGGCCACAGGCAAAGCCAAGCGGCCCTAAGACGCCGCGCAACACGGATAATCAAGCTCGTTTTGCGACAATGAAAATGCGCGGAAAGCGCAAGAGCACCTTGCCATCAGCCGTCTTCGGATAGGCCTTGGCGATCTTGGCCGTGTAACATTCGAGGAACAGCGTCCGCTCATCGGCACCCAGCGGATCGAGGAACGGTTTCAGGCCCGTCGACTTCACCCATTCGACGATCGCCTGCGCATCGGCAAGCGGGTGGTTGTAGATCGTGTGCCAGATGTGCAACCGGTCACTGAGCGGCGACAGGAGGTCATAATAGAACGACACCGATGGCAACGGCCCACGTGCCGCGCCCTTGAGCTTGTCGGCAAACGGCATTTCGGCGGCGGTCTCGCGCATCAGGCGGTGCGAGTCCTCGCCCATATTGTCGGGCATCTGGATGGCCAGCGCGCCGCCCGGCGCCAGGAAGCCCATCAGCCGCTGGAACACCGCAGGATGCTCGGGCAGCCACTGGAACACCGCATTGGCGAAGATCACGTCGACCGGTTCGGCCGGCTGCCACTTCGATGCATCGGCCAGATCAAAGGTGACCTCGGGCAGACGCGCCCGCGCCTTCTCGATCATGTCGGGCGAAGTGTCGAAGCCGCTCACCTCAGCATCCGGCCAGCGCTCGACAAGCAGCGCGGTCGAATTGCCCGGCCCGCAGCCGATGTCGACGACCCGGCGCGGGAAGTCCACCGGCACCTGCGCGACCAAATCCCGCGCCGGCCGCGTGCGCTCATCCTCGAATTTCAGATATTGGGCGGCGGACCAATCAGCCATGTGAACTCCTCACGTCTTCTTGAGAATTCGCCGCCCGGAAAACCCCTTACCGCGTCAGCCTCTTGTAGGTCATGCGGTGCGGGTTGACGGCATCCGGCCCGAGGCGGCGGATCTTGTCCTGCTCGTAATCCTCGAAATTGCCTTCGAACCACTCGACATGGCTGTCGCCCTCGAAGGCGAGGATGTGCGTCGCCAGGCGATCGAGGAACATGCGATCGTGCGAGATGATGACGGCGCAGCCGCCGAAGTTTTCCAGCGCGTCTTCGAGTGCCGCCAGCGTTTCGGTGTCGAGATCGTTGGTCGGTTCGTCGAGCAGCAGCACATTGCCGCCGGTCTTCAGCATCTTGGCCAGATGCACGCGGTTGCGCTGGCCGCCGGACAGATTGCCGACCTTCTGCTGCTGGTCGCCGCCACGGAAGTTGAACGACGCGCAATAGGCACGCGTGTTGGCCTCGAACTTGCCGAGCTTGACCACTTCGGCGCCGCCGGAAATCTCTTCCCACACCGTCTTTGACGGATCGAGCGCATCGCGGCTCTGGTCGACATAGCCGAGCTTCACCGTTTCGCCGACGCGCACTGAGCCCGCATCCGGCTTTTCCTGGCCGGTGATCATACGAAACAGCGTCGTCTTGCCGGCGCCGTTCGGGCCGATGACGCCGACGATGCCGCCGGGCGGCAGCTTGAATTCCAGGCCGTCGATCAAAAGCGTGTCGCCAAAGCCCTTCGACAGGCCTTCCGCCTCGATCACCACATTGCCGAGCCGCTCGCCATGCGGGATGACGATCTGCGTATCGCTCGGCCGCCGCTTGTCGGCTGCATCCAAAAGATCCTGGAACGCCTGGATACGCGCCTTGGACTTCGTCTGGCGGGCCTTCGGGCTCGACTGGATCCATTCGCGCTCGCGGCCGATGGCGCGCTGGCGGGCATCGTCCTCGCGGCCTTCCTGCTTGAGCCGCTTGGCCTTGGCTTCGAGGTATTTGGTGTAGTTGCCCTCATAGGGAATGCCGCGGCCGCGATCGAGTTCGAGGATCCAGCCGGTGACGTTGTCGAGGAAGTAGCGATCGTGGGTGATGATCATCACGGCGCCCGGATAGGCACGCAAATGCTTTTCCAGCCACGCCGTGGTTTCGGCGTCGAGATGGTTGGTCGGTTCGTCGAGCAGCAAAAGGTCGGGCTGGCGCAGCAAGAGCTGGCAAAGCGCGACGCGGCGCCGCTCGCCGCCCGAAAGCTTGGTGACTTCCGAATCCTTGGGCGGGCAGCCCAGCGCTTCCATCGCCATCTCGACCTGCTGTTCGAGATCCCACAGGTTGAGCCGGTCCATCTCGTCCTGAAGCTTGGCCGACTCGTCGGCCGTCTCGTCGGAGTAGTTCATCATCAATTCGTTATAGCGTTCGATGATCGCGGTCTTGGCGGCAACGCCTTCCATGATGTTTTCGAACACGGTCTTGTCCGGATCGAGCGCCGGCTCCTGGGCCAGGTAGCCGACGGTTGCGCCTTCGGCCAGCCAGGCTTCGCCGTTCCACTCCTTGTCGAGCCCGGCCATGATCTTGAGGATCGTCGACTTGCCCGAACCGTTGGGGCCGAGGATGCCGATCTTGGCGTCGGGATAGAAGGAGAGATGGACATTCTCGAGCACCTTCTTGGTGCCATAGGCCTTGTTGAGGCCGGCCATGTGATAGATGAACTGGCGTGCCACGCGCGCTTTCCCTGAAAAAAACTGACTGGCCCAGAAAACTGACTGGATCTGTCGAATTGAGTGGAGGTTGGCCGCTATGTAGGCGATGCGGCGGCGAACGGCAATCGCTTTTGCCATATCTGCCCGGTCACACGCGGAAGTGTCCGCCAACCGCCGAAGTTTTCCACCAGCACGAAGCGTGCTGAAATCTCCGGTTAACTCTTCGGCGTCAAAACAGGATCGGAGTGGAATCGCTCGCTATTCGCGATTTCGAGAAAGAGATCGGGTCGACGGCATTGCTGAACAGTTTCCTGCTCCTTGCCGAAGCGGTCGTCTATTTCAGCGTCATGGTGACGCTTTTCCGCTTCCGGAGGCGCATCGGCCTCGGCGTGTTCATCTGCGCGCTCGGTGTCATGCACTTCCTCGAGACCTACCTCGCCAGCGTTTTTTATGTCGCCTTGCCGTTCGGCATGGTCTCGCCTGGCTCGGCGGTGCTGTTTTCCGGCAAGCTGGTGATGCTTTTGCTGCTCTACATGAAGGAGGATGCCGCCACTGTGCGTCAGCCGATCTACGGCCTGCTGCTCGGCAATGCGCTGATGATCGGGCTGGTGCTGCTGCTGCGCCTGCACGTCATCGCGGCACTTCCCGACGGCAGGCTTCCAGACATCGGCTTCATCGACCAGATGGGCTGGCTGATGGTGTGGGGCACGACGCTGCTGTTCGTCGATGCCATCCTGATCATCCTGCTTTATGAAAAGCTCGGGCGTTATCTGCGCAAGGCGCCGTTCGCGCGCATCCTGATTTCGGTCGCTTGCGTGCTGACCTTCGACCAGGCCGGGTTTTTCACCGCCCTGCATTTCGTTGCCGGCGCGCCGATAGCCGTCTTTTTCGGCGGCTGGTTCGCCAAGATGGCGGCGGCGGTGACGTTCAGCACCATGCTCGTCGCCTATCTCAAAGGGTTCGAGGAGCGCCAAGTCACCGCGCCGCGCGGATTGACCGATATCTTCGATACGCTGACCTATCGCGAACGCTACGAAGCGCTGGTCGAACATGTCGGACGGGACGGCCTGACCGGCCTGCTGCACCGCGGGCGCTTCGACGCCGACGGGGAAGCCGCCGTCCAGACCAGCCTGCGCACCGCCAGGCCGCTCAGCCTGCTGATCATCGATGTCGACCATTTCAAATCGATCAATGACCGTTTCCGCCATGCCGAAGGCGACAAGGTGTTGAAAGCCGTTGCCGCGCTGCTGCGCGAGGTCGCCAATCCCGAGGACTAGGTGTTCCGCATCGGCGGTGAGGAATTCGCCATCCTCAGTTCTCGTCCGCACTCGGTTACCAGGCTGTTTGGCGAAAGCATTCGCCATGCGATCAAGGCTTCAGCGGCTACCAGTCGATTCGAATTCACCGTCAGCGCCGGCGTTTCCAGCGTCAGCGAAACCACGCGCTGCCTTGCCGACCTGTTCGCGCTTGCCGACCAGCGTCTCTACAAGGCGAAGTCGACCGGCCGCGATCGCGTCGTCGGCGAGCCGGGCGGCCAAGAAGCCGACACGGCCGCTGCGCGGACCAAATCCGCACAGATCTAGTTCGTTACGAATTCCTCTGCCGTCGAAAGCCCGTCACGGTCGAAACCGCCATCAGCGCGATCGCCAGCCATTTCAGCACCGTGATGATCGGCCCGGCCTGGATATCGTAGGCAATGAACAGCAGGATGCCTGGCACCAGCAGGCCGCACATGACCAGCATGATGCGGTTGATCTGCCAGGACACTTTTGACGCCAACGCCTCGTCGCCGAGTGCTGGAACCAGCACCGCCCGCACCGTCTTGCCGCCCACCAGCATGGCCGAAAGGTGCATCGAGATCGGCAGACCGAGCCCGATGATCAGGAAAGCGCAAGCGGCCAGCAGGAGCGAAAACTTCAGCGCGCTGGTTTCCGCCGCTATGGGAAACAGCAGCGTCGCCAGCGGCAGGAAGACACCGAAAATGCCGATCGCCGCGATCGTGATGAAGATCGCCGCATTGACGATCGTGAACAGCTGGTAGGTGCCGACGCCGATCGGTTTGGAGAGCGTCCGCATGCGTGCCCACTCGGCGTCGGTATACGAAAAGCCCGGCCATTCCATGCGGGCATCGTTTATCGAGACCATGCCCTTGGCCCAGAAAGCCAGCCGCGCCAGCGCGCTGCTCGTCATGCCATCCATTGCCGCCCCCGCCAGAATGATGCGCTCGCAGCATAGCACCAGGGCGCGGCAGCGCGACAGCCCGGTATCTCTGTTGAGCGTTACTGGAAGCCGATCGCGTCGACATTGCCTGTCGGGCAGCCGGCCTTGTTGGTCGGCACCGAAGCCAGCAGCAGATCCTTAAGCGAGCTGTTGGGCCCGATCGGACCCGCGAGGCCGAGCGTCAGTTCGCCGATCAGCCGCCTGCCGCTCGACGGATCGATGACGCAGGAAACGCGCACGCGATCCCCTGCTCCCGCCCCGAAGGCAGTGTCGAAAGCGCCGCGGATCTGGTCCGCCGTCAGCTTGCCGCCGATGTTCTTGGCAAAGAGTTCGCGCACCGGCGAGCTGTTCACCGCGCGCATCAGGTTGAGCGCATCGGAGAAATAGTCCTGCTGGCTCTTGCCGTAGCAGGTGCCGTGCTTGATCCATTCATGCCGATCGAGGTGGGAGGCCGTGCCAGGCATCACCTGATCGAGTTCCGTGCGGGTGTTGGCGTCAAGATTGACCGGCGGCAGGTCTTTCCAGTGGGCCGGATTGTCGTTGGCCTTGTCGCTCGCCGTCGCCTGGCAATAGAAATTGCCGTTCGGCTGCGGCCAGAGACCGTGCAAGGTGAAATGCGTGGCGTCGAAATCACCAGCACTCTGCGCCCTGCATTCGGTCTTGTTCGACTTTGTCTCGCAAAACGCCGGCTGCCAGCTCAGCGCGAAGACGTATTCGGGTTTCCCCGATGCCGCCGGCTTGCCTTGCCCGTCAGGTGCGGCCGGCACGGTCGCCGCGCTGCTGCCGGAAACGTGGCCGCAGCTGACCTTCACCCAGCGGCGCTCCGGATCGGCGCCCGGCACCAGGATGAGATAATGCGTCGGCGTATCCTTGTTGCCGGCAAGCAGCTGATAGCTCTGCCCGGCATCGGTCGAGACATTGCCGGGGTTCTTGCCGTTCTTGATGGCTTGCGTTGCCGGGCAGGCAGCGTCGGCCACAAAGGAGCCGCTCATCTTGACGTCGGCACGCGCGGCACCGGCCAGCGACGCGGCCAGCATGGCCAATCCGAAAACGACACCAATGCGCATGGAAAATCCTCGGCTGGACAAGTGGGCGACAGACTGAAGCTGTCTCCATGTCAGAATTGCGATATTTTGCTGGCCAAACGCAAGAAACATCGTCGCGAAAAGCGGGTTTGCTGGATTGACGCATAATGTGGGCCGGCGCAAACAAAGCCAACGACGATAAAGCAAGGGCGGGACCGAGCGGCATGTCATTCAGCCAGCAGCGCGTGGTTGCCTCGCCGACCGGTGCCGATCTCCATCTTTTCGTCAGGCAGGCCGATGGCCGGGCACGCGCCGTCGTCCATATCAATCATGGATTGGCCGAGCACGCAGCGCGCTATGCCCGCTTTGCCGATTTTCTTGGCTCCCGCGGCTTCCACGTCTATGTCCACGATCATCGCGGCCATGGCGCGACCAAGGCCCCCGACGCGCCGCTCGGCAGGTTCGCCGCCAGCGACGGCCCGGCCAAGGTGATAGCCGACGTCGGCGCCATCCATGATCTTATCGCCCGCGAACAGCCAAACAGACCGGTCATCCTGTTTGGTCATTCGATGGGAGCGTCGGTCGCGCTGAACTACCTGTTACGCCACTCGCCGCGCGTTCATGCCGCCGCTATCTGGAACGGCAATTTCTCCCAAGGCCTGCTCGGACAGGTGGCGCTGGGCATCCTTGCCTGGGAACGGATGCGGCTCGGCTCCGACGTGCCATCGCGTCTGCTGCCGAAGCTCACCTTCCAGGCCTGGGGCAAGGCGGTGCCCAATCACCGCACATTGTTCGACTGGCTGTCGCGCGACGAGGCGGAAGTGGCGAAATACATCGCCGATCCGCTCTGCGGCTGGGATGCCTCGGTATCGATGTGGCGCGATGTGGTCTCGATGGCGCTGAACGGCGGCAAGGATGCCGGCTTTGCCGGCATCCGGCGCGACCTGCCCATCAGCATCGTCGGCGGCGAAAGAGATCCCGCCTCGGATTATGGCAAAGGGATCACGCATCTTGCCAGCCGCATGCGCGCGATGGGCTTTTCGAATCTGGTTTCAAAGGTTTACGCCGACACCCGCCACGAAAGCCTGAACGAGGTGAATCGCGACATCATCATGGATGATTTCGCCGCCTGGGCCGACAAAGTCCTCAAAGCGTGACGGATTGGCCCATTGCAAGAGCCGTGACAGCCGTTGCAGGGCTTGATAGAGGCTCTGCTTTCGCAGCAATCACGGTGATTGCGACAACCACGGTGATCCATGGCTGAGCCCCCGCTGAAAGGCGTCCGCGTCGTCGAACTCGCCCGCATCCTTGCCGGGCCATGGGCCGGGCAATTGCTTGCCGATCTCGGCGCCGATGTCATCAAGGTCGAAAGCCCCGATGGCGGTGACGACACCCGCAAATGGGGCCCGCCCTTCGTCATGGGCAAGGACGGCGAGAACCTGTCGGCCGCCTATTACCACTCCTGCAATCGCGGCAAGCGCTCCGTCGCCATCGATTTCTCGGCGCCGGAAGGCGCGGAGACCGTGCGCCGACTGGTCGCCACCTCGGACGTGCTGATCGAGAACTTCAAGCTCGGCAGTCTGAAGAAATACGGCCTCGACTATGACAGCCTGCGCAAGATCAACCCGCGCCTCGTCTATTGCTCGATCACCGGCTTCGGCCAGGACGGACCCTATGCGCCGCGCGCCGGCTACGACTTCATCATCCAAGCCATGGCCGGCATGATGTCGATCACCGGCGAGGTCGGCCGCGAGCCGCAAAAAGCGGGCGTCGCCATCTCCGACATCTTCACCGGCCTTTATTCGGTCATCGCCATCCAGGCAGCATTGCGCCATGCCGAACAAACCGGCGAAGGCCAGCACGTCGACATGGCGCTCTTCGACACCCAGATCTCGGCGCTCGGCAACCAGAATTTGAACTATCTCGTCTCCGGCAAATCGCCGGTGCAGATGGGCAATGCGCATATGAACATCGCCCCCTACGAGGTGGTGCCGGTCCGGGATGGGCACATCATCCTGGCGGTCGGCAATGACGGCCAGTTCGCCAAATTCTGCGCCGCTGTCGGACTGGGCGACCTGCCTGCCAATCCCGACTTCGCCACCAACCCCGCCCGGGTCGCCAACCGGGTGAAATTGCGTGAGCGCATGATCGACGCGCTGAAGATTTTTGACCGCGATCCGCTGCTGGCCAAGCTGGAAGCGGCCAGCGTGCCGGCGAGCCCGATCAACACGATCGGCCAGATGTTTGCCGATCCGCAGACGATCGCGCGCGGCATGCGGCTTGATCTCGAGGACGGCCATGGCAATCTTCTGCCTTCGGTGCGTGCGCCGATGGTGATGTCGGGCACGCCGCTGGTCTATGAGCGCCCCTCGCCGCGCCTGGGCGAGCACACGCAAGAAATCCTTGCCGAACTGGAGAAGTCTGGACAATGAAGACCGGCGGACAACTCATCGTCGACGCGCTCGAAGCCAACGGCACCGACCGCATCTATTGTGTGCCGGGTGAATCCTATCTGGCGGTGCTCGACGCGCTGCACGATTCTGCGATCCGCACCATCGTCTGCCGCCAGGAAGGCGGTGCCGCGATGATGGCCGATTGCCACGGCCGCCTGACCGGGAAGCCCGGCATCTGCTTCGTCACCCGCGGCCCCGGCGCCACCAACGCCTCGGCCGGCATCCACATCGCCATGCAGGATTCTATACCCGTCATCCTGTTCATCGGCCAGGTCGCCAGCCACGCCAAGGAGCGTGAAGCGTTCCAAGAGGTCGATTATAAGAGGTTCTTCGGCGATATCGCCAAATGGGTGGTCGAGATCGACGACGCCTCGCGCATCCCCGAATTCGTCACCCGCGCCTTCGCGGTGGCGACATCGGGCCGGCCCGGCCCGGTGGTGATCTCGCTGCCCGAAGACATGCTGACCAGCATCGTCGAAGCACCTATCGCCTTGCCGCACACGCCGGTTGAGACACGGCCGGGCGAAGCGGAGCTCGATGCGCTGGAAAAGCTGCTGGCCAAGTCCAAGCGGCCGTTCGTCATCCTCGGCGGCACGCGCTGGGACGCCGAGGCGGTGGCGCAAATGCGCACGATCGCCGAGGCGTGGTCGCTGCCGGTGGGCTGCTCCTTCCGCCGCCAGATGCTGTTCGATCATCTGCACCCGAACTATGCCGGCGATGTCGGCATCGGCATCAACCCCAAGCTGGCCACAGCGATCAAGCAGGCCGATCTCGTGCTGCTGATCGGCGGCCGCATGGGCGAAATGCCGTCGTCCGACTACACGCTGCTGAAAAGCCCCTACCCCGACCAGACGCTGGTCCATGTCCATGCCGACGCTGGCGAGCTCGGCCGCGTCTACAGGCCGACACTGGCGATCAACGCCTCGCCGTCCGCCTTCATCGACGCTTTCGCCAAGCGCAAGCCGGCCTCGGAGCCGACCTGGGCAGCCGAGACACCAAAGCTGCATGCCTCCTATCTCGACTGGTCGACGCCACCGGAAGGCGGCCCCGGCTCGGTCCAGATGGGCCCGATCATGAACTACCTCGAAAAGATGCTGCCCGACGACGCCATTCTCACCAACGGCGCCGGCAATTACGCGACCTGGGTGCATCGCTTCCACCGCTTCCGCCGCTTCGCCACTCAAGGTGCGCCGACATCGGGCTCGATGGGCTATGGCACGCCTGCGGCCGTCGCTGCCAAAGAGCTGTTTCCGGAGCGCACCGTGGTCGCCTTCGCCGGCGACGGCTGCTTCCTGATGAACGGGCAGGAATTCGCCACCGCCGTGCAGTATGACCTGCCTATCATTGTGGTCGTCGTCAACAACGGCATCTATGGCACCATCCGCATGCATCAGGAGCGCGAATATCCCGGCCGCGTCGTCGCCACCGATCTTAAGAACCCCGACTTCGCGGCTCTCGCCCGCGCCTATGGCGGCCATGGCGAAACGGTCGACAAGACCGCCGATTTCGCTCCCGCCTTCGAACGTGCCCGCGCCAGCGGCAAGCCGGCGATCGTGGAAATCCGCCTCGACCCCGAAGCGATCACGCCGACCAAGACGATGACGCAGATACGCGACAAGGCGTAGTCCAAACAAAAAAAGAGGCGGTCGCCCGCCCCTTTTCGTCATGCGGCTTGCGCTATTTCGCGGCCTCGATCTGTCCGCGGATTTCGCCGTCCTTGTTGGCTGCCGTGTGCAAATTGACATAATCCTTGCCGCCCATCAGGTCGGCGGCCTGCGCGTCGGTCAGCACGGCCGACCCTTTGATCGGGCTCTTGAGCTTGCCCTTGAACGGGATCGCCACCCCGGCGTTTTCACCCATCGCGGCTGGGCCGTGAATATGCCCGGCGGTCGCCGACCCGCTGAGGCCGGAATGTTTGACGTTCCAGCTGAGTTTCTTCGTGGCCGTGTCGAAGGTAAGAGCTGCGGTGCCCTTGCCTTTTGTGGTCACCGGCGGGTTCTGCTGGGCGCCGTCGAGCGTCGCTTTCAGCTTCACCGTCTCGGCCAGGGCCGGCGCTGCCGTAAGGAAGGACGCCGAGATGGCCAGTGCCGAAAGCATCGGCGCCAAGGATTGGATACGCATGAGGATCTCCGTTTGCTGATGACATCCAGCCACGGCTCCCCGGCGCGCGGATGTATCGGCACAACGCTTATAAGAGCGAATGGCTGCGCGCGAGTAACACTTACGTGCAAACTAATGGACCGCGCGATACCCCGGATACGGGGAGCGTCAGACCGCCGCCAGCGCCTGCGTCAGGTCGGCGATCAGATCGTCCGGGTGCTCCACGCCGATCGACAGCCTGACCGTGGTCTCCAGCACGCCGATGCGCTCGCGCACCTCGAAGGGTATGCCCGAATGCGTCATGGCCGCGGGGTGGCTGGCCAAGGACTCCGTTCCGCCCAGGCTCACCGCCAGCTTGAAGATCTGCAGGTTGTTGAGAAAGGCGAAAGCCGCCTTCTCTCTGCCCTTGATATCGAAGGAGAAGGTCGAGCCGGCACCAGTGCATTGCGCCCTGTAGGTGCGGCCAGCCGGCGTGTCCTCGCCCAGGAACGGCAGGTAATGCACCTTCTCGACCTTGGCATGGTCGCGCAGGAATTCGGCGACCAGCCGCGCATTGTCGTTGGCCCGCTCCATGCGGATCGACAGCGTCTCCAGCGAGCGGCCGAGCATCCAGCAGGAATGCGGGTCGAGCTGCGTGCCGATCGCGCCGCGCAGCGCCTTGATCGGCTTGGTGACCGCCTTGCCGCCCATGGCGGCGCCCGCGATCAGGTCGGAATGGCCGCCGACATATTTGGTCAGCGAATAGACGGACACGTCGGCGCCATGTTCGATCGGCCGCTGGAACACCGGGCCGAGCAGCGTGTTGTCGCAGACGACGATCGGCGTCGACCCCTGGCTCGCGCCGATCTCGTCGGCGATCTTGCGCATCAGCGCGATGTCGACCAGGCTGTTGGTCGGATTTGACGGCGTCTCGATCAGGATGACCGACACGCGGCCCTTCGCGACGGCGGCGTCGGAGGCCGTGCGCACCGCCGTCTCGTCGACGCCGTCCGCGAAACCGACAGCACCGATGCCGAAACCGGAGAGCGTGCGCGTCAAAAGCGTCTCGGTGCCGCCGTAAAGCGGCTGCGAATGAAGGATGACGTCGCCCGGCCTGATATAGGCGAGCAGTGTCGTGGCGATCGCCGACATGCCTGATGAAAACAGGATGCAGGCATCCGTCCCTTCATAGATCGCCAGACGGTCCTCGACGATCTCGCTGTTGGGATGGTTAAAGCGCGAATAGACCAGGCCGGACGCCGTGCCGCTCGGCGGCTCCTTGCGGCCGGAGGTGTAATCGAAGAAGTCGCGTCCTTCTTCCGCCGACTTGAACACGAAGGTCGAGGTCAGGAACACCGGCGGCTTGACCGCGCCTTCCGAAAGCTGCGGATCGAAGCCATAGCTCAGCATCAGCGTCTGCGGGTGGAGCTTGTGGTTGCCGATATGGGTTTTCGACGGGCGTGGCGCGGTCATGATCTTTCCTGCCTGTTCGAGTGAAATATTGAACGGCAATTTATGCGATCCTGTTCCACCAGTTCTTGCTATTTTGGGGCTCTCATGGCTGCATTCCCGCAACAAATTGCCCGGAGAGACCGAACGTGCAGCAGAAGATAGCCGACGATTTCGACCGCAAGATCCTGCGTGAGCTGCAAGCCGACGCCCGCATCACCAACCACGAGCTTGCCGAGCGGATCGGTCTGTCGCCATCGCCCTGCCTGAGGCGGGTGCGGCGGTTGGAGGAGACCGGAATTATCAGGGGCTACACCACGCTGGTCGATCCCTCAGCCTTTGGCTGGAGCATGGTCGCCATCGCCACCATCCGGCTCAGCCGTCAGAACGAAGACGAGATCGTGATGTTCGAGGACGCGATCCGCGGCTGGGAAGAGGTGCTGGAATGCCACCTCGTCACCGGTTCACGCGACTATGTGCTGAAGGTGGTGACGGGAAACCTCGAACAGTACGAGCGCTTCATCAAGGAAAAGATCGCGCGGCTGAAATGCGTCGCCTCGATCGAAACCAGCTTCGTCATGAACACCATAAAAGAACGGCGCCTCTGACCAGAGGCGCCGTTTTCGAGATCGAAATGTTGCTAACTAGGCTTACTTCACTGCCTTGTCGGTGATGGCGGTGGTGTAGGCGCCGGTCGGCTCCTTGGTGATGATCTTCTGGTCGAGCAGCGCCTTGGCGGTGCGCTCGTAGGTTGCCGGGTCGAGCTTGCCGTCGGCATTGTCGATCAGCTTGGCGACTTCGCTCATCATGCGCTTCTGATGGTTTTCGTCCTGGCCGCCGCCGTCCATGACGATACCTGCTGCCTCGTCATTGTTGTCGATGGCGTATTTCCAGCCCTTCATCGAAGCGCGCACGAAACGCACCATCTTGTCCTCGAAAGCCGGGTCCTTGAGCTTGTCTTCCGACGCATAGAGCCCGTCCTCGAGCAGGTCGTTGCCCATGGCCGAGTAGTTGAACACGGTCAGCTGTTCGGGCTTGTAGCCGGCGTCGATCAACTGCCAGTACTCGTTGTAGGTCATGACCGAGATACAATCCGCCTGCTTCTGGATCAGCGGCTGCACGTCGAAGCTCTGCTTCAAGACGGTGACGCCGTCCGGGCCGCCGTCGGTCTTGAGGCCGAGCTTGTTCATCCAGGCGTAGAACGGATACTCGTTGCCGAAGAACCAGACGCCGAGCGTGTGGCCCTTGAAGTCGGCTTCGGTCTTGATCGGGCCGTCCTTCGGGCAGACCAGTTCCATGCCGGCCTTCTTGAACGGCTGGGCGATGTTGACCAGCGGCACACCCTTTTCGCGGGCAGCCAGCGCACCGCCCATCCAGTCGACGATGACATCGGCGCCGCCGCCGGCGATCACCTGCTCGGGCGCGATATCGGGACCGCCCGGCTTGATGTCGACGTCGAGACCTTCGGCCTCATAGAAACCCTTGGCCTTGGCGACATAGTAGCCGGCAAACTGGGCCTGCGTGACCCATTTCAGTTGCAACGTCACCTTGTCGGCGGCCATTGCCTGGAACGCGGCGAGCGACATCGCGCCGGCCAGAACGGGAATAATCAGTCTTTTCATTTTTTTACCCTCTGAAGTTAGTGCCCTAAACCCACCGCCCCTATCCACCACGGACAGAGGGATGCCAAAACGTGACGGCTCTTTCGACAAGAGCGACCACGCCATAAAAGACCGAACCCGCAAGTGCTGCAACTGCGATTTCGGCCCAGACCATGTCGATGTTCATCCGCCCGACCTCGGTCGAGATGCGGAAGCCCATGCCGACGACAGGCGTGCCGAAGAACTCGGCGACGATGGCCCCGATCAGCGCCAGCGTCGAGTTGATCTTCAGCGCGTTGAAGATGAAGGGCGCGGCTGCCGGCAGCCTGAGCTTCAGCAGCGTCGGCCAGTAGCCCGACGCATAGGTGCGCATCAGGTCGCGCTCCATGTGGCCGGAGGCGGCCAAGCCGGCGACCGTGTTCACCAGCATCGGGAAGAAGGTCATGATGATGACCACCGCCGCCTTGGACTGCCAGTCGAACCCGAACCACATCACCATGATCGGGGCGACGCCGATGATCGGCAGTGCCGAGACCATGTTGCCGATCGGCAAGAGGCCGCGCCGCAGGAACGGCACGCGATCGGCGAGGACCGCGGTGATGAAGCCGGCGCCGCTGCCCACCACATAGCCGAAGATCACCGCCTTGAAAATGGTCTGCCTGATATCGGCGCCGAGCACCGGCAGCGAACCGGCAATGCGTGCGCCGATGGCGCTTGGCGGCGGCAGCAGGATGAAGGGTATGCCGGCCCCGCGCGTCACCGCTTCCCAGATAATCAGTATCCAGGCGCCGAAGATGGCCGGGATGATCAGGCGCAGCGCGGTGCGAGCCCATTTGGCGAAGGGACGCAATGATGACAGCACCGCCACGCAGCGCCAGCCAAGCAGCCAGGCACCCGTGAGCAGCAGGAAATAGGGCGCCCGTGCCAGGCCCTCGAAGCCGGCGATGCCGCCAATCAGCAGCCAGGCGACCAGATGTGCGCCGATGAAAAGCACAACCGCTTCGACGACGGACGGTATTCTGGCCATCGTGATCAAGGCAACAAGAAGCAGCACGCCGAAGATCAGCCAGTTCGTCGCCACATAGGGGTATATCAACGTCCCTGAAGGCTGCGCCAGTGCATCGACTTTCGGCGCGGCGATCGGGCCGAGCGCCACAGCGATCAAGCACAGCGTGATCGCCAGCACCGCTTGCCAGGAGGGTTTCAGCCGGTTCATGCCGGCCTCCCGCCCATGGCGCGGTCGACGAGGCGCCCGGCAATGCCGACCACCATGACCAGAAGTGCCGCCACCACAGACCCAGCAACCAGCGCCGACCAGATGTCGATGGACTGGCTGTAGTAGGCACCGGCCAAAAGCTTGGCGCCGATGCCGGCGACAGCGCCGGTCGGCAGTTCGCCGACGATGGCGCCGACCAGGCTTGCCGCGACCGCCACCTTCATCGATGTGAACAGGAACGGCACCGAGGCCGGCACGCGCAACTTCCAGAAGGTCTGCGCACGACTGGCATTGTAGGTGTGCATCAGGTCGAGATGCATGATCTCGGGCGAGCGCAGCCCCTTCACCATGCCGACAGTCACCGGGAAGAACGACAGATAGGTCGAGATCATCGCCTTCGGGATCAGGCCGCTGATGCCGATCGCCCCCAGCACGACGATGATCATCGGCGCCACTGCCAGGATGGGAATGGTCTGCGAGGCGATGATCCACGGCATCAGGCTACGGTCGAGCGTCGCCACATGGACAATGCCGACCGCAATGATGATGCCGAGCGCCGTGCCGAAGGCAAAGCCGAGCAGCGTCGACGACAGCGTCACCCAGGCATTGTAGACGAGGCTGCGGTTCGAGGTGATAGGCCGCAGGAAGGTGTTCTCGAAGAAATTCACCGCCACCTGATGCGGCGCCGGCAATGTCGGCTTCGGCTGCGACAACGTCTTGCCGATGAGTTCGCTGAACGTGGAGGTCTCATTGGCACGGCGGTCGAGATCGCGCTGGAACGGTGTGTTGAGGATGACAGCGAAGACATACCAGAGCACGACCACCCCAGCGAGGATCGAGGTGACGGGGATGAGTTTGTCGCGGAAGGTGTCCAT
This sequence comes from Mesorhizobium sp. M0618, assembly GCF_040320765.1. Taxonomy (NCBI): domain Bacteria; kingdom Pseudomonadati; phylum Pseudomonadota; class Alphaproteobacteria; order Hyphomicrobiales; family Phyllobacteriaceae; genus Mesorhizobium; species Mesorhizobium sp. M0618. The sequence continues at coordinate 221,152 of NZ_JAMYQH010000006.1, forward strand.
CTAGCGGCCCTCGCCCGCGAGGCGTGCGCTCTGCGTAACGCGGGCGGCCCACCACGCCTTCGTCATCCTAGGGCGAAGCAAGGAGCGAAGCGACGCGGCGCAGACCCTAGGATCCATGCCGTTACCTCTGTGCTCCGCAACGGTGCGGAACAAGGCTCCCTGTGCCTCGCCCTGCTTGGCCGATATTCTGAACCGTTTTTGCCCTTCGGCGCACGTCGCGGCATGGATCCTAGGGTCTGCGCAGGCCGCTTCGCGCCTGCTCCGCCCTAGGATGACGAAGGTCTGGTGGGGCGCTCCCTCTTCGCACTCCGCTTCGCGGCGCCCTAGGATGACGAAGGCGTGGGTGGCCGCTCGCTTGCCAGGGCGCTCAATCATCATAGCTATGCCCTGCCCGCAGCCCGTCGCGCACGCGCGCTGCGATCGCCAGAAACTCCGGCGTCTCGCGGATGTCGAGCGGCCGCTCTCTCGGCAGCGTCGATTCGATGATGTCGCTGACGCGGCCCGGGCGCGGTGACATGACGACGATGCGCGTCGACAGATAGACGGCTTCCGGAATGGAATGCGTGACGAAGCAGATGGTCTTGTTGGTGCGTCCCCACAATTCCAGCAATTGCTCGTTGAGATGATCGCGCACGATCTCGTCCAGCGCGCCGAACGGCTCGTCCATCAGCAGCAGGTCGGCGTCGAAGGCCAGCGCACGGGCGATCGAGGCGCGCTGCTGCATGCCGCCCGAGAGCTGCCAGGGATATTTCTTCTCGAAACCAGAGAGGTTGACGAGGTCGAGCGTGCGCTTGATACGCTCGCCTTGCTCCGCCTTGGACAGACCCATGATCTCCAGCGGCAGCCCGACATTGCGCTCGATCGTCCGCCACGGAAACAGGGCGGCGGCCTGGAAAACATAGCCATAGGCGCGTTTCTCGCGCGCCTGTTCTGCTGTCATGCCGTTGACCGAAATCGTCCCCGAGGTCGGCTTCTCCAAATCGGCGATGACGCGCAGCAGCGTGGTCTTGCCGCAGCCCGAAGGCCCGATGAAGGAGACGAACTCCCCTTTGCCGATGGTGAGATCGACATTGGACAGCGCCTGCACCGGCCCGTCATTGGTCTGGAAGGTCAGTCCGAGTTTGCTTGCCGCGACGACGGCTGGCGAAGTCCCCGTCATCGGCTGCCGCCTGCCTGTTTCCGTCCCTGCGGCGGCTGGAATCCGATTGCTTTTATCGCGACGTTGTTTTCCACTCGCCCTGTCCCATTGGTCTTGTCCCACTCGATCGACGCCCGGAGTTTCCCCGATGTCGCCCAAACCCACTTGTCATCTTATCCGCCCTGAAAGCACTTATGAAGGCAAGCAGGGATTGACCTATTTCGCCGGCATTACCGCCGAAACCGTCGGCGCCTCCGGCATCTGCATGCACATGCTCACCATCCCGCCCGGCGCGCGCGCCAAGGCGCATATGCATGAGAGCCACGAGACGGCGATCTATGTGCTCTCCGGCGAAGTCCACACCTGGTACGGCGACCGGCTCGAGCATCATATCGTCACCAAGGCCGGCGACCTTTTCTATATTCCCGCCGGCGTGCCGCATCTGCCGGCCAATCTGAGCAGCGCCCCGTCTTCGGCCGTCATTGCGCGCACCGATCCCAACGAACAGGAAAGCGTCGTCCTGCTGCCGGAACTGGATGCGCTGGTCGCGTGAGGCCAGCATCGACGGAATGGCCGCCATCGGCACCGTCACGAACATAATTGCAGCGGCCCCATTTCCTCAAGGCCGGGGATGGTGACGAAGAAACCATCCTCCCCCTTGTTGGTGACCATGACGGTTTCGATTGTCGTTCCCGCCTCGCCTTCCGCCGAACAGGTCGCGCCAAGCGATTGCGCGCCCAGCACCGATGTCAATTGCTGTGTGAACCGGCAGCCGCTGCCATAGGTCTCGACGCCTTCGGCGGTCAGCACGATATAGGCATCGCTCTCCTGATAACCGGCTTTGACGCCGGCGCAGCCGACATCATTGCCCCAGGAGCCGGCCAGTAGGCCGTCCGCTGCTGCCGGACCTGAGGCAGTTGCCATCAGGACCAACGAAATGAGCGCGGCCGAACGCGCCAAGCTCAAACCCCGGTCGCCGGGATGCCGGTGCGTTCCACCTTGCGCGGCGCGGAGATTTCCTTCCACGTCGACAGCGCCCGGTTGACCGCCGCATTCGGCTCGCGGCCGACGAATTCTCCATGCCCGGGCTTGGCCTTGATCTCGGCCTCCTGGATCGACAGTTCGCCACGCGAGAACACGAACCGCGGCAGACCGGTCACCTCGAACCCTTCGAACACGTTGTAGTCGATGACGGACTGCTGCTGCTTAGAAGTGATCTTCTTCTTTCGCTTGGGATCCCAGACGACGATGTCGGCATCCGCGCCTTCGACGATGGCGCCCTTTTTCGGATACATGTTGAGGATCTTGGCGATGTTAGTCGAGGTCACCGCGACGAACTCGTTCATCGTCAGCCGGCCAGTGTTGACGCCTGTGGTCCACAGCACCGGCATGCGGTCTTCGAGCCCGCCGGTGCCGTTCGGGATCTTGGTGAAATCTCCGACGCCGTTGCGCTTCTGCTTGGTGGTGAAAGCGCAATGGTCGGTCGCCACCACCTGCAGCGAGCCCGCCTGCAGGCCCGCCCACAGCGAATCCTGGTGCAATTTGTTGCGGAAGGGCGGGCTCATCACGCGGCGCGCCGCATGATCCCAGTCTTTGTCGAAATACTCGCTCTCGTCCAGCGTCAGGTGCTGGATCAGCGGTTCGCCGAACACCCGCATGCCCTTCTGCCTCGCCCGGCGGATCGCCTCGTGGCTCTGCTCGCAGGAGACATGCACGACATAGAGCGGCACGCCGGCCATGTCGGCGATCATGATGGCGCGGTTGGTCGCCTCGCCTTCCACTTCGGGTGGCCGTGAATAGGCGTGGCCCTCGGGGCCGTTGTTACCGGCAGCCAGCAGCTTCTGCGACAGGGCGGCAACGACGTCGCCATTCTCGGCATGCACCAGCGGCAGCGCGCCGAGATCGGCGCAGCGCTGGAACGACGCATACATCTCGTCGTCGTCGACCATCAGCGCGCCCTTGTAGGCCATGAAATGCTTGAACGAGGCGATGCCCTTGTCGACGACAGTGGCCATCTCGTCGAACACCTGCTTGCCCCACCAGGTGATCGCCATGTGGAAGGAATAGTCGCAGGACGCCTTCGAGGTCTTGTTGTCCCACATCTGCAAGGCTTCGAGCAGCGACTGCTGCGGCGCCGGCAGGCAGAAATCGACCACCATCGTCGTGCCGCCGGAGAGCGCCGCGCGCGTGCCGGATTCGAAATCATCGGCCGAATAGGTGCCCATGAACGGCATTTCGAGATGGGTGTGCGGGTCGATGCCGCCCGGCATGATATAGCAGCCGGTGGCATCGAACTCGTGGTCGCCATGCAGGCCCGAACCGATGGCCACGATCTTGCCGTGCTGCATCAGCACATCGGCCTTCCAGGTGCGGTCGGCAGTGACGATGGTGCCGTTTCGGATGACTTTGGTCATTGGTTGTTCCCTTGTTCTTGCCGCGCTTCTTACGAGCGTCGTTTGAAGGTAGATTCTAAGCTCACTCCACGATGACAGCCGTCTCCACCACCGCGTGGAACAAAACGTCGGCACCCGCCGAAGCCCATTCCTTGCTGATCTCCTCTGCCTCGTTGTGGCTGAGGCCATCGACGCAAGGGCACATCACCATGGCGGTGGGCGCGACGCGGTTGATCCAGCAGGCGTCGTGGCCGGCGCCGGAGACGATGTTGCGGTGGGAATAGCCGAGGCGTTCGGCGGCATCACGGATCGCCTTGACGCAGCCGGCATCAAAGGTCACCGGATCGAAAGCACCGACCTGTTCGATCTCGTAGCGAATGTCGAGTGCATCGCAGATCGTGTCGATGCCTTCGCGGATGCGGCCGTCCATCGCGTCCAGCACTTCCTTTTCCGGCGAGCGGATATCGACGGTGAAGACGGTGCGCCCGGCGATGATGTTGCGCGAATTGGGATAGACCTCCATGTGGCCGACCGCGCCGACGGCATCGGGCTGGTAGTCCATGGCGATCTCGTGCACCAGTTCGATCACCCGCGCCATGCCGAGCCCGGCATTGCGGCGCTTGGGCATCGGCGTCGAGCCGGTGTGGGCTTCCTTGCCGGTCAGCGTCACCTGCAGCCATTTAAGGCCCTGGCCATGGGTGACGACACCAATGTCGATATCTTCGTCCTCGAGGATCGGACCCTGTTCGATATGCAGTTCGAAGAAGGCGTGGATCTTACGGTCGCCGACCTTCTCGCTGCCCTTCCAGCCGATGCGCTCGAGTTCCTCGCCGAATTTCTTGCCCTGTTTGTCGACATGCCCGTACACATCGGCCTGGTCGAGCACGCCGGCGAACACGCCGGACGCCATCATCGCCGGCGCGAAGCGCGAGCCCTCCTCGTTCGTCCAGTTGGTGACGACGATCGGATGTTTGGTCTTGATGCCGAGATCGTTGAGAGAGCGCACCACTTCAAGCCCACCCAGCACGCCGAGCACGCCGTCATACTTGCCGCCGGTCGGCTGCGTATCGAGATGGCTGCCGACATAGACCGGCGGCAGGCTGGGATCGGTGCCTTCGCGGCGGGCAAACATCGTGCCCATTTCATCGACGCCCATTTCGAGCCCGGCCGCATCGCACCAGCGCTTGAACAGATGCCGCCCTTCGCCGTCTTCGTCGGTCAGGGTCTGACGATTGTTGCCGCCGGCAATGCCGGGGCCAATCTTCGCCATCTCCATGATGGAATCCCACAAACGGTCTGAATTGATTCGCAGATTCTCACCGGGTGCGGCCATCTTGAGTTCCCATCTACGCCAGGGTTCTTGTCGCCCCTTGAGTGATTTACAGCTTGACCGTATGGTCAGCTTTTAAACTACACAACCTGACCAAGCGGTCAACTAGAATCTTGGGGTAGACATGGCAGAACCCACCCGCCCCATGCGGCGACAGGAGATCCGACGAGAGAATGAAAAAACCATTCTCGTCGCTGCCGAGAAGGTGTTTGCGGAGGCAGGATTCGGCGGCGCCACGATGCAGTTGATTGCGGATCTGGCGGGACTGCCGAAGGCAAATCTCCACTACTATTTCGCCACCAAGGAAGAGCTTTACCGGTCGGTCGTTCAAAACATCTTTGAAATCTGGCTACAGGCGGCCAATTGCTTCGACGCGGCGCGCGGACCCATAGACGGCATCAGTGCCTATATCGACGCCAAGATGGAAATATCACGCCGCCATCCTGACGGCTCCAAGGTCTGGGCCTCTGAAGTGATGCACGGTGCGCCGGTGCTTCAGGACTATATGGAATCGACGCTGCGCGAATGGACGGACGGCCGCGTCGAGATCATCAGGCGCTGGATCGAGGAAGCCAAGATGGACCCGGTGGATCCGCGCCATCTGCTCTATATGCTTTGGGCTACGACCCAGCACTACGCCGATTTCGGTCACCAGATCGAGACTCTCAATGGCGGCAAGCCGCTGTCCGACCGGCAATGGCGGGAAGCCAAGGAAAATATCAAGCGGGTGATCCTGACCGGGATCGGCGCGTTGCCCGCCTGACTGTAGCCGTTCGTTGCAGCAAAAGATCAGGTCGGCGCGCTGCCGCACCGACCCCACCCGACCGCTTCGCGGCGACCCTCTCCTCCAGGGCGAGGGATATCGTGTCAGTCCGTCAATCGATGGACCTCAGCACTTCCCGCACATGGTCGATCAATTCGTTGATCTGGCCCTTGGTGATGATCAGCGGCGGCGACAGCGCGATGATGTCGCCGGTGGTGCGGATCAGCGCGCCGCGCTCGAACGCCTTGACGAAGGCCGAGAAGGCCCGCTTGGTCGGCTGTCCGGCGATCGGCGCCAGCTCGATCGCACCGATCAGGCCGATGTTCCTGATATCGATGACGTTCGGCTCGCCCTTCAGCGAATGCAGCGCGTCTTCCCAGTACGGCGCCAGCTCCTCGCCACGGGTCAGCAGGCCCTCTTCCTTGTAGGTGTCGAGCGTGCCGAGTGCGGCCGCGCAGGCGATCGGGTTGCCCGAATAGGTGTAGCCGTGGAAGAACTCGATCATGTGCTCGGGGCCGGTCATGAAGGCGTCGTGGATCTCCTTCTTCACGAACACAGCGCCCATCGGGATGACGCCGTTGGAGACACCCTTGGCGGTGGTCATGATGTCGGGCGTGACACCGAAATAGTCGGCGGCGAACGGCGTGCCGAGACGGCCGAAACCGGTGATGACCTCATCGAAGATCAACAGGATGCCATGCTTGGTGCAGATCTCGCGTAGCCTCTGAAGATAACCCTTCGGCGGCAGGATGACGCCGGTGGAGCCGGCGACCGGCTCCACGATGACGGCGGCGATGGTGGAAGCGTCATGCAGGGCTACGATACGCTCCAGCTCGTTGGCGAGTTCCGCGCCATACTCCGGCACGCCCTTGGTGAAGGCGTTCTTTTCCGGCAGATGCGTGTGCGGCATATGGTCGACGCCGCCGAGCAGCGTGCCGAACATCTTGCGGTTGGTGACGATGCCGCCGACCGAGATGCCGCCGAAATTGACGCCGTGATAGCCGCGCTCGCGGCCGATCAGCCGGGTGCGCGAGCCCTCGCCTTTAACACGGTGATAGGCGATCGCCATCTTGAGCGCTGTCTCGACCGATTCCGAACCGGAATTGGTGAAGAAGACATGATCCATGCCCTTGGGCGCGAGGTCGACCAGGCGGTTGGCCAGTTCGAACACGATCGGATGGCCCATCTGGAAGGCGGGCGCATAGTCGAGTTCGGCGGCCTGCTGCTGGATCGCTTCGGTAATCTTCGGCCGGCAATGGCCGGCATTGACGCACCAGAGACCGGCGGTGCCGTCGAGCACCTTGCGGCCGTCGCTGGTCGTGTAATGCATGTCCTTGGCGGACACCATCATGCGCGGCGCCTGCTTGAACTGCCGGTTTGCCGTGAACGGCATCCAGAATGCGCTGAGATCGTTCGGCGTGACTTTCAGCCGGTTGGACATGACCAGGACTTCCCCTTGTAAACTGTTTCGCTGCGCCCAACGCTTGGTCTTTGCCGCGTTTTCATGCTACGCAAATTTTTGACCGATTGGACAAACGTTAGCACCGCCCTCTCGGCGGTCAAGGATTACTAGCGGAAATGCGGCACCTGAAGTGCGTTCCACAGGCTAGGGAAAAACTGGTCCAGAGAATTGGTCCAGATGACCCTCAACACGAGGGCTTGCAACGGTGACCACCGGCACGGACGCCCCTCGCCGCACCCGCATCCAGCAGGAAAAGCGCGAACTCATCCTGGAGGCGGCGCTCGAGGTTTTCTCCGCCAACGGTTTCCGCGGCTCGACCATCGACCAGATCGCCGAAGCCGCAGGCATGTCGAAGCCCAACCTGCTCTATTATTTCCGCCGCAAGGAAGACATCCACGAAACGCTGATGCAGCGCCTGCTCGACACCTGGTTGGCGCCACTGCGCGAACTCGACGACATTGGGGATCCCCTTACCGAACTGCGCAGCTACATCAGGCGCAAGCTGGAGATGGCGCGCGATTTTCCACGCGAGAGCCGGCTGTTCGCCAACGAGATCCTGCAAGGCGCGCCGCGCATCATGCCGCTGCTGGCCGGAGAGTTGAAGACGCTGGTCGACGAGAAGGCCGCCGTCATCAAGGGCTGGATGCGCGCCGGCAAGATCGCCAAGACCGATCCGTGGCACCTGATCTTCTCGATCTGGGCGACGACGCAGCATTATGCCGATTTCGACGTCCAGGTCCGCGCCGTGCTCGGGCCGAACCGCGGCGGCGACGGCCGCTTCGAGGATGCTGCAAGGTTTCTTGAGCAGTTGTTCCTCGATGGGCTGAAGCCGAAGGGCTGACGCCTCAGGCGCTGCGCCGCTGGGCCGGCAGTTCATCCAGCAATGTCTGCAGCTTGGCGATCGAATTCTGCTCGGCGAGCGGCGTGTAGACGATCAGCTTCATGTCCGAGCCGTCGCCGATCGACAGGCTCATATGCTCGAAGCTCATGGCGCCCGCGCTCGGGTGCCGGACATGTTTCACCCCCGACAATCGGTGTGCGACGTCGCGCTGCGGCCACCAGGCACGAAATTCGGGGCTCGAACGCGTCATCAACTCGATCAGCCGCTCGAAATCCGGATCGCCGACATAGCGGGCGCTCGCCGCCCGGAACGAGGCCAGCACGGTGCGCGCCAGTTGCTCCCAGTCGACCAGCAGGCGCCGGTGGTGCGGGCTCGTGAACACCATATGGATGATGTTGCGGGCATCCCCTTCCAGCAGGCCATAATCGCCGAACACCGCCACCGCCGCCGGGTTCCAGGCCAGCACGTCCCAGCGCCGCCCGACCACATAGGCCGGCTGCAGCACCAGGCTCTGCAGCATGTGCAGCAAGGGGCCGTCGACCCTTTCCGGCGCCACCGCACGGCACTCAGGCCGCTGGCGGTCGGCAAGGATGAACAGATGCTGTTTTTCGGCCGCGTCGAGGCGCAGTGCTTCGGCAAGTGCCGTAAGCACCTCGACCGAGGGCCTGACCTCCCGCCCCTGCTCCAGCCATGTGTACCAGGTCGTGCCGACGCCGGCGATCATCGCGACCTCCTCGCGGCGCAAGCCCGGCGTGCGCCGCCTGAGACCAGTCGCGATGCCGGTGGCCGAGGGCGTCAGCCTTTCGCGGCGCGAACGCAGGAAGGCGCCGAGTTCGCGCCGGCGGCTGTCTTCGGCCGAACGTGTTGGAGCAGCGACGGGTTGGGAATCCATGTGCCTAGTATAGCAGTATTGATACCAGGATAAAGTTTGAACTGTTTGGCCCGCGCCAACTGTCCCATCTTCCGTTCAGAGCAACAGAACGGAGGCTCTGAACATGGAACTCAAAGACAAGACGATCCTCATCACAGGCTCGACCGATGGCGTCGGCCGCGTCGTCGCGCAACGGCTCGGCGCCGCGGGCGCCCGCGTGCTGGTGCACGGCCGCGATGCGAGGCGCGGCAAGGCTGTTGTCACCGAGATCGAAGCCGCCGACGGCAAGGCGGAGCTTCTGGTCGCCGACCTCTCGTCGCTGGCCGAAGTGCACCATCTCGCCGAGGCGGTGCGCGCCAGGACGGATCGGCTGGACATCCTCATCAACAATGCCGGCATCGGCACGGCGGGCCAAGGTGCCAAAAGACAGATCAGCGCCGACGGCTACGAACTGCGCTTCGCGGTGAATTATCTCGCCGGTTTCGTGCTGACATCGGAGCTTCTGCCATTACTGAAGGCGAGCACGCCGGCCCGCATCGTCAATGTCGCCTCGGCGGGGCAGCAGGCGATCGATTTCAGCGATGTCATGCTGACCCGCGCCTATGACGGCGTGCGCGCTTATTGCCAGAGCAAGCTGGCGCAGATCCTGTTCACCGTCGATTTGGCCGAACAGTTGAAAGGTACCGGCGTCACCGTCAACGCGCTGCACCCGGCGAGTTACATGAATACCACCATGGTCCGGCAGGCTGGTGTGACGCCGTGGAGTTCGGTCGAGACCGGTGCCGAGGCCATCCTCAACCTCGCCGCCTCACCCGCGCTCGACGGAAAACGCGGCCTCTATTTCGACGGCCTGCGGGAATCCCGTGCCGACGCCCAGGCTTATGACGCCAAGGCAAGGCAACAGTTGCGAGCCTTGAGCCTCGATCTCATCGGCACGGCCTCCCCCACATCGAAGGAAGACCATTGATGACCAAGACAATCCAACATGCCGTCATCATCGGCGGCTCGTCCGGCATCGGCCTGGCGACGGCACGCAAGCTGCTCGGCCCGGGCATGAAGGTGACCATCACTGGGCGCAATGAGGACAAACTGAAGAGCGCTTGGAAAAACCTTGGTGGCGCTGCCGAGAAGGCTGCTTTCGACGCCTCGAAGCCGGATGAGGTCCGCCAGTTCTTCGAGAGCCTCGGGCCTATCGACCATCTGGTGCTGGCGGCCAGCGGCGGCAAGGGCCTTGGCCCCTTCCCGACGCTTGACCTGAGCGACATCGGCAGTGGCGTCGATGAGAAAGTCCGGCCGCAGCTGTCCTGCCTGCAGGCGGCCCTGCCGACGCTGAACAAGGCCGGCTCGGTGACCTTCGTCTCGGCGGTCTCGGCGCAACTCGCGACGCCCGGCGTTGCCGGCATCGCCGCCATCAACGGCATGCTGTTGACCGTGGTGCCGATTCTGGCGGTGGAACTGAAGCCGCTGCGCGTCAATGTCGTGGCGCCCGGCGTCATCGACACGCCCTGGTGGGATTTTCTGGCCGAGGAGCAAAAGCAAACGATCTTTGCCGACTATGCCGGCAAGACCCCGGTCGGCCGCGTCGGCCGGGCCGAAGACGTGGCCGACGCAATCGCCTTCCTCGTCTCCAACGGCTTCATGACCGGCCAGGTGCTGACCTGCGATGGCGGCCTGCGATTTGCGGCATAGGAACAGCGATTATCGGGCTCCGGCGGGACCCTTAATTGGCCTTCTTTGGAACACGGTCGTTCTCGTCCGCAGGCCTGTCGCCTGTCGGTTTTGCCGAAACAGGCTTTTCCGGCACATGGGAATAGTCAGATGTATCCGCCCCATACATCTTGTTGTCGACCGCTTCTTGCCAGCTGAAATCCGCGTCGGACGGTGAAACGTCGGCAATCTCATGGCGGGAGGAGCGAGAGTGCAGCCAGTTCGGGGTGATCTCTCGGACCAATTGTGCAAAGCGTCCCATCGAAACCGTTCCTTTCCTTGCCCTTTCCAGGACGCGCGATCGCGGTTGCGTCAGCTGGATCTAAAGTTGACCTCTCAGCCAGGCCAGCGTCTCGACAACGCCGGCAAGCCCGTACCGCGCTGTGGTATGCGCTGGTGGCTTAACCCTGATCGATATACCGCCGGCATCATTAACGGTTACGAAGCCGTTTTCGTCCGACGTGTCGTCGCCCAGGAAGACCGGGCGGCGACCTGTGAACGGCGCAATCTCCATGAAACGTCGGATCGCGGCGCCCTTGGCGGCCTCCAGCGGCAGCAATTCCACGCCGGCGTTGCCGGCAACCACCCGGTAGCCCTTTGGCAGCGTGGCCAGCGCCTGCTCGACAAGCTGCGTCGCGCGGGGAAGCAGATGGGGGGCGGCGCGCGTGTGGATGGCCAGCACCCTTCCCTTGCGCTCGATATAGGCCCCACGACCGAGCTCGGCCTCGATCTCGTCGGCAAGGGCCGCGATATCCGCCGGCTCGTCCGCGACTTCGACGTCGTCGCCCGGCAGAAGCCGGTGCTCCAGTCCATAGAGCCCGGCGGCGCGCAGTTTCAAAGGTTGAAACAGATGGTCGACAGCCGCAACGGAGCGGCCTGTTATGAAGGCCAATGCCCCGTCCAGCTTGCGGTCCAGGCCTTGCAGCAAGGAGCGAAGCTCGTCGCTGACCGAGACGGCGTCCGGGTGCTCGGCATGTTCCAGCAGGGTGCCGTCGATGTCGAGGAACAACGCCCATTCGCCGGTCAGCACAGTCTGCGGTTTCGGCATGACGGCCTGCGGCTTTTGCGGGCTTTCGCTGATCATCTTTTGCAGAACCTCGTTCATGACATGACTACCCGCTTGCGCTCGAACATGGACACGACATTGTCGACGCTAGGCAGCCGGTCACCGACACCGGTTACCCGGTCGAGGTCACCGCGCTTGCGCAAGCGCGCTGCATCCAGAAGCATGCTGCCGGCCCAGCGATAGACATTGTTGTTGCGGATCGTCTCGCGCATGGGCCGCATGCGCTCGCGCTGTTCGTCTGAAGTCATGATCAGCGCCTGCAGCAGCGCTTCGCTCATCATGGCGGCGTCGTAAGGGTTGACGATCAGCGCCTCCAGCAATTCGCGCGAGGCGCCGGCGAAGGTGCTGAGCATCAAGACGCCCTGTTCGTCGTCGCGCGCCGCGACGAACTCCTTGGCGACCAGGTTCATGCCGTCATGCAGGCTGGTGACCATGCATATGTCGGCGGCGCGATAGATCTCATAGACCTGTTCCTGCGAGTGATGCTCGGCCACCATGATCACCGGTCTGTAGCCCTCGCTGCCATAGCGTTGGTTGAGCTCCTCGGCATAGCGGTGGCATTCGTCGTGGAGCAGCTTGTAGGCCGGCAGCGTGCCGCGGCTGGGAGCCGCGATCTGCAGGAAAACCAGCTTTCCGATCCATTCAGGGTATCGCTTGAACAATTCGTCCAGCGCCTGAAATCGATCCAGAATGCCCTTCGTGTAGTCGAGACGCTCGACACCCACGGCCAGCTTCACATCCGCCTTCAGTCCGAACCTGTTGCGCAGACGGGCCCGGCAGTCATCGACGTCAGGCAATTTTGCCAACAGGTCCGCCGGCCATTCTATCGAGATGGGATAGGCGTGCACCAGCGTCGTCTGGCCACCGTAGGAGATCGCCGCATCGGCCCGCTCGATGCGGCTTTCCAGGAAGCGATCGACGCTTTCGGTGAAATTGTTGGCGTGGAACTGGGTGTGGAAGCCGATGATCGAACTGCCGAGCAGCCCCTCGAGGATGCGTTCACGCCAGGGACAGATGCTGTACACTTCCGAATTCGGCCACGGGATATGCCAGAAAGTGATGACGATCGCCTCCGGCAGGCGCTCGCGGATCATGCGCGGCAGCAGCGCGAAGTGGTAATCCTGGACCAGCACGATAGGCCGCTCGTTGCGCGCTTCGGCAACCACCGTGTCGGCGAACTTCCGGTTGACGGCCTCGTAGGCCCCCCAGTCCGAGGCGCGAAAAATCGGCCGGGTGAAGGCGATATGGCAAAGCGGCCAGAGGCCCTCATTGGCGAAGCCGAGATAGTAGCCCTGATGCTCTTGCTCCGTCAGCCAGACCCGGCGCAGCGTGTAGGACGGATGGCCGGGAGGCACCTGTACCCGGTCGTGGTCGTCGACGGTGAGGCGGTCCGCCGTTCCGCCGCCATAGGCGATCCAGGTGCCGCCACAGGCGCGGGTGATCGGCTCGAGCGCCGACACCAGCCCGCTGGCCGGCACCAGCAATTCGACGCCATCATCCCTGATGTTGTGGATATAGGGTTCCCGGTTGGACACCACGATGACCTGCGCATCGGGCAGATCGTCGGCGAGGATCTTGCGCAATGTCTCGGGCGACCACGTCACCAGCGCCGCATCGGCCGATTGGCCGTTCTTTTCGAACTCACGTATCACCTTGCGCGCCGCCTCCGCGGCCACGTCTTCGCCCGCTGTATGGGCAACCGCCGGAGGGTGGCTGCGGCGCTGCCGCGATAGGGAGAGGAATACGGCAAGAGCGGAAAAACCGAGGCTCGCGAAGATCAGAACCCAGAGCAGTTCCGCACCGTAGTTTGTCATTGAATGTCAACTCACCCGGCCGTCGGCGACCGTTTTTTCGTGTTTCCCATTTGAAAAGGTCCGCCGACCACGTGGTCGGCGTTCGGACCCGTATTTTTGCAACGCACAAAGCTCGGATCGGTTCCGCCAATTTTGTTCGGATCATGTCCTTACGATGAGCGGCACCAGCCCTTCATGGCGGTCGGCAAGGAAAGCGACGACCCGATCGCCGACGCGCTGGAAGGTGAGATCGACGACCCGGTCGCCGACGCCCAGGTGCCGCAGTGTCAGCGTGTCGATGCCGATCGGCAGCCTCGGGCGGGTGACGCGGATTTCGCCATCCCAGCCGTCGATCTCCAGGCCAAGGCAGGCCTGCATCAGCATGAAGGCGGAGCCCGCCGACCACGCCTGCGGCAGGCAGGCGACGGGATAGGCGATGGGTGCTTCGCCCGGCGCACGTGTAAAACCGCAGAACAGTTCGGGCAGCCGCATGTTGAAATGGACTGCGGATTCGAATGTGCCGCTCATCAGGCGAACCACGCTTTCGCGCTCGCCATAGCGCGCCAGGCCGGCACCGCACAGGGCGGTGTCGTGCGGCCAGATCGAGCCATTGTGGTACGACATCGGATTGAAGAACACGGCATCGTCGGCGAGCGTCCGCAGTCCCCAGCCGGAATGGAAGGAGGCGGAAAGCAGCTGGTCGGCGACCATCTGGGCCCGCGCCGGCTCAGGCAATCCGACAAAAAGCAGATGCCCGGCATTCGAGGTCCGCACCTTGCAGGGCTCGCCCGCACCGTCGATCGCGAGGGCATAGAAGCCGAGATCGTCAAGCCAGAAATCGCGTTCCACGGCGACCCGCATCGCCTCGGCGCGACCATCCCAATGGTCGGCCCTGTCGTCCTCCCCACGGCGGCGGGCAAGCTTGGCCAGCCCCCGGAAAGCGGCAAAGACATAGCCTTGCACTTCGACCAGGGCGATCGGACCCTTGGGAATGCGGCCATCGGCATGGAAGACCGAATCGAAACTGTCCTTCCATCCCTGGTTGGCGAGGCCGGACTCGGCCGCTCGCTGGTAAGTGACGAATCCGGTCTCCCGGCCCGCCTCCTCCGTCCATTCGGCCGCAGCGCACAGCGATGGCCACAAGCCGTCGATGAACGCCATGTCACCGGTACGATCGGCGTAGGCACAAGCAAGATAGATGTAGAGCGGTGTCGTATCGACGCCACCGTAGTAGCGGCCGAAGGGGAGCTCCCGCAGCGCCACCATTTCGCCCTTGCGGGTCTCGTGCATGATCTTGCCCGGCTGCGAATCGCTGAACGGCGATGTCTCGGTCGCCTGATGCTGGGCCAGAAAGGCCAACACGCCCCGCGCCAGGCCCGGATTGAGCCACAGCATCTGCAGTGCCGAGATGACGCCGTCACGACCGAACGCCGTCGAGAACCAGGGGATGCCGGCATAGGGATAGGGGCCGGTCGCCAGTTCGGTGGTCAGCAGCGCGACATCGGCGCGGGCGCGCTCGACCCAGTCGTTGAAGACGCGGCCCGAGCTGCGCACCGTCGCGCCATGGCGACGTTTGGCCCGCATGCCAAAGCGGGCGCGGGCGGCAGCGGCGCGAAACCGGTCGCGGTCGGGCTTATCGGCCACCTCGGGACCGACCTCGACATAAAGCACCTTCCTGCTGCGCTTGGTGACGGCGATCAGGAAATCGGCACGGGTGGCTGTCAGTTGGTCCGGCGCCTGCGAGAACGATATCGCAGAGAGGCGGGCCAGGCCGTCGAGCCCGTCATAGCGCAGCAGGACGGACGTCGCGTCTGTTTCGGCGGCATGGGCCAGCCCGCGCTTCAGCCGTGTCGAGCCGCGCACTTCGAACATGTCGCGGAAATCGGCGGAATAGTGCAGGGAAACGCTGATCGTCGAGTGTTCCCGGCTGTAATTGGAAAGGGTGATGCGTTCGAACAGCCTGTCCTGCCAAAGCAGCCTGACGCGTTCGATGTGAATGGCTCCCTGCGGGATGTCGCGTCCACCGGCGCTCTGTATCGGCAGATTGGTCAAATTGGTGGTGAACAGCACATTGTCCTGGCTGAGCGAGGCGCCGAGCAGCGATGTCTGCCTGCCGCCGACGGTCAGCCGGAACTCGGAAAGAACCCGTGTGTCGTCGCGAAAGAAACCGTCGCCGGCTCCGCGTATGTCGCCATAGGCGTCGGCAACCGCGAAGCAATCGCCCTGCTTGAGGGCAAACAACCGATGCGGCTCGCGAGGGGCGGTGGCGTCGAGCGATGCAAGCGCAACCGCGGGATCGAGCTGGCGCTCATCGAGTTGGGCCATTCGTCAAAGATCCCTGTTGTTTCGTTGTCGTGGCTCGAGCACGTCGTTGCTCAAGACGCCTTCGCCGCGCTCGGGACGCCGATCAGGCCCGCATAGGCGGCCAGATAATCGCCAGCCATTCTTCGAGCGGAGAACCGCTTTTCGAAAACGGCCCTCACCTTTCGCCTGTCGAGTTGCAGCAAGTCGGGCACCGCGGCGACCGCGCCGTCCACCGTGTCAGCGATGAAACCGGTGACGCCTTGATCGATGATTTCGGGCAGCGCGCCGCAATTCCAGCCGATGACCGGCGTGCCGCAGGCCATGGCCTCGATGGCGACAAGGCCGAACGGCTCCGGCCAGTCGATCGGGAACAGCAGGCCGGCCGCCTTGCCGAGAAATTCCGCCTTCTGGTCCTCCTCGATCTCGCCGACATAGACGATGCGATCGCCGTCGATCAACGGTTCGACCACCTCGTGGAAATAGGCGCGGTCGTCGTCGCCGATCTTTGCCGCGAGCTTGAGCTTGAGCCCCGAACGCAAGGCGATCTCGATGGCGCGGTCCGGGCGCTTGTCGCGTGAGAACCGGCCGAGGAAGGCAAGGTAGGGTTCTTCCGCCGTCGTCTCAAAAGTCGGTTCGTAGAGAGTGGTCGGCAATCCGTGATGGATCGTCGCCAACCAGTTGGCGTTGGCAAAGCCCGCCTTCTGGCTGTGCGAAATGGAAATCAGGGGAAAACGCGGAAACCGTTCATAGGCCGGCGCCAGGTCGACATAATCCAGCCTGCCATGCGGTGTCGTCACCGTGCGGTCGGCGAGATCCTCGAAGAAGGAAAAGTGCAGGAAATGGCTGAGATGGAAGTGGATGACGTCGAACTCCGACGCCCGTTCCCTCACCTGCGCAAGCATCGAAAGATGCGCCGCGATCTCGGATTTAAGCGGACGCGGATCGAGGCGCAGCGCGCGTTCCCGGCTGGGTACCAGCGTCGCGGAAGTCTGGCTGTCGCCACTGGCGAACAGCGTCACCTCATGGCCCAGATAGACCAGCGCTTCGGTCAGATACGAGACGATGCGCTCGGTGCCGCCATAGAGCCTTGGCGGCACCGATTCATAAAGCGGCGCGACATGGGCGATTTTCATATTCCATCCTGGATGCTGGGCATGCAGGTGTGAAATGCGTCAACGGCTCGATTGGTTCCGATTTTATGATCGAGGCGTCGGCACCAGAGGCCGCAGTCGGCATGGAACTGTGCGTCAAACGGATTGCGCGATCAGGGTCAGAAAGCCACCGCTCAGCGCGACATTGCCGACGAAGCCGTTGATGCGGGACGCACGGTCCGGACCCTGATGGTCCCAGAAATTGTGGAACATCGGCGTGGCGACGATGAGGAACAGCAGCAGCACCGCGGCCGCTAGTGCCGTCCACAATCCTGCGATGACCAGCACGCCGGCGGCGATCTGAAGCACGATGCCGAGCCACAGCGCCAATCTTGCCTGCGGCACACCGCGCGCGGCCATCAGCTGGGTCAGGAAGGCCGCGTTCTGGATGTTGCGCAGGCCGGCGAAGACGAAGGCGCCGCCGAGCAACAGGCGAGCGAGAAACAACAAGGTCGAAGGCAAATCGGCAGGCATCAAACGCTCCCTTTGAAAGTGGAGCGCCGCCTTTCGACGGCGCTCCCAACATAACCGGACAATCAGGCGGCCTTGGCCGCCGGCACCGGGTGAATGGCGTGGAACGGGATGCACAGCCGGTTCCAGGTGTTGATCATGCCGAGCGCAACGGAAAGCTTGACCAGTTCCTCTTCCGAGAAATGCTCCAGCGTCCTTGCATAGAGTTCGTCCGGCACGCCATTGCTGGCGATCAAGGTGACGGCTTCGGTCCAGGCCAGGGCAGCGCGTTCGCGCAGGGAAAACAGCGGCGATTCCTTCCAGGCTGAAACCAGATAGAGCCGCTGCTCGGTCTCGCCGTCGCGCCTCGCCTCGCGGCTATGCATCTCGACGCAGAACGAGCAGCCATTGATCTGCGATGCCCTGAGCTTGACCAGGTGCAGCAGGCTCACCTCGAGCCCGCATTCGTCCACCGCCTTGTTGAGCGCCGACACAGCCTTCATGATCTCCGGCGCCTTGGCGAAAAATTGCAGCCTCTGTTTCATCTTCCTGTCCTTTCAAATCTGCTTTGGGTTTGGGTCTACGGGGTTAACTGGATTTCTGCGGCCGCTGGTGGCGCTCGACGAAGGCGCAGCTCGCAGCAAGCGACCTGGGATCGCCTTCTGCCGCATAGGTGGCCACGATATCGGACAGCTTGGTCTCGGCGAGCGCGGCGCGATAGGCACGCTCGGCCTTCAGCATCGCGGCGTTGATGCCGCAGGGTTTGACATAGGCCGAAGCATCGAGCTTCACCGGACCGCGCTGGCGGATCTCGCCGCAACGGAAAGCCGGCTCGCGCCCTTCGATGGCCAGCACGATGTCGAGCAGCGTGATGCGCTCGGCCGGCCGCGCCAGCCGATAGCCACCGGCAGGCCCGGGCACCGATTCCAGGATGCGCGCCGCGCTCAGCATGTTGAGATGCTTCAGCAGATAGCTAGGCGACAGGCCAAAGGACTCGGCCAGAGCGGCGCCAGGCATGGTGCTGTTCCCCTCCACACTGGCCAGCGTGGCAGCGCAATGGATAGCTGCCTCAACGCCCTCGCCCAGCTTCATTGGATCGGCTCCTTTATCATGGATATATACTATCGTGGATAATTATTATCTGCAATAGGAAAATTAAGAACGGCGCTCGAAAGCGCCGCTCTTTTGTTGGGGTAAGTCCCTATTCCGCAGCCACCTTGGCCATCGGATTGTTCGGGTGCGTCGTCCAGTTGGCATAGACCGGCGATACCGGCCTGCCGGTGCGCTGGTCCATCACGCCTGCCGCCAGCGGTTCCATGGTGATGCAGTTCTCGACCGGGCAGACATTAACGCACAGATTGCAGCCGACGCATTCGGCCTCGATCACCTCGAAGTGCCTGACGCCGTCGACCATGCTGGTGATCGCCTGGTGCGAAGTGTCCTCGCAGGCGATGTGGCAGCGGCCGCATTTGATGCAGGCATCCTGGTCGATACGCGCCTTGGCGACGTAGTTCAGGTTGAGATACTGCCAATCGGTGACATTGGGCGTGGCGCGGCCGACGATGTCGTTGAGCGAGGCGTGCCCCTTCTCGTCCATCCAGTTTTCGAGGCCCGCGATCATTTCCTGCACGATCTTGAAGCCATAGGTCATTGCCGCCGTGCAGACCTGCACATTGCCGGCGCCGAGCGCCATGAATTCGGCAGCATCGCGCCAGGTGGTGATGCCGCCGATGCCGGAGATCGGCAGGCCGCGGGTTTCGGGATCGCGCGCGATCTCGGCCACCATGTTCATGGCGATCGGCTTCACCGCCGGGCCGCAATAGCCGCCATGCGAGCCCTTGCCGTCGATGGTCGGCTGCGGCGCGAAGCTGTCGAGGTCGACACCGGTGATTGAATTGATGGTGTTGATCAGCGACACCGCGTCGGTGCCGCCGGCATGTGCCGCCCGTGCGGGCTTACGCACATCGGTGATGTTGGGCGTCAGCTTGGTGATGACGGGCATGCGGGTGTTCTGCTTGCACCAGCGCACCACCATTTCGATATATTCCGGCACTTGGCCGACAGCCGCGCCCATGCCGCGCTCCGACATGCCGTGCGGGCAGCCGAAATTCAGCTCGATGCCGTCGGCCTCCGTCTCCTCGACCACCGGCAGGATCGCCTTCCAGGCCTCCTCGACGCAAGGCACCATCAGCGAGACGACGATGGCGCGGTCGGGCCAGTCCTTCTTGACCTGCTTGATCTCACGCAAATTGACCTGCAGGTCGCGGTCGGTGATCAACTCGATGTTGTTGAGACCGAGCAGGCGGCGGTCGGCGCCCCAGATCGCGCCATAGCGCGGGCCGTTGACGTTGACCACCGGTGGGCCTTCCTCGCCCAGCGTCTTCCACACCACGCCGCCCCAGCCGGCCTTGAAGGCACGGATGACGTTGTAGGCCTTGTCGGTCGGCGGCGCCGAGGCCAGCCAGAACGGATTGGGCGATTTGATGCCGACGAAATTGTTTCTGATATCTGCCATGCTCATGCCCTCCCGTTCGAGGTCAGTGCCCGATTGATGCTCTCCGCAGCGTCGCGGCCCTGCGCGACCGCGGAGACGGTGAGGTCGTCGCCACCGAAGATGCAGTCGCCACCGGCCCAGACCCTGTCGAGCGACGTGCGCCCTTCCGCATCGACCTTGATGCGGCCGGCTTCAAGATCGATCGACGCACCGCTGCCATTAAGGGCGACCGGCACAAAACTCTGACCAATCGCCTTGAACACCTGGTCGGCAACGAGCGTCAGTGTCTCGCCGGTGCCGGCAAGCCTGTCGCCGTTCAGCGCCGTGTATTCGAGTTCGACGGCGGTGACCTTGCCGCCTTCGGCGATCACCCGCTTCGGCTGCAGCCAGTGGCGGATGCTGACGCCGTTGGCTGCCGCCAGATCCTGTTCGAATTCGGAAGCGTTCATGTGCTCCTGGCCGCGCCGGTAACAGATCGTCACCTCCTCGGCGCCGAGCAGCTTCGACTGTACGGCCGCGTCGATGGCCGTCATGCCACCACCGATGACGACGACGCGGCGGCCAACCGGCAGGCCGGAAAGGTCGCTGGCCTGGCGCAGTTCGGCAATGAACTCGACCGCGTTGATGACGCCGTCGGCCTCCTCGCCATCGGCACGCAGCGCGTTGACGCCGCCAAGGCCCATGCCGAGAAACACCGCATCGTAATTGCGGATCAGGTCCGACAGCTGGTAGTCGCGGCCGAGCGCCTTGCCGTTCTGGATGTCGATACCGCCGATCGCGGTCACGTAGTCGACTTCGGCTTGGGCGAAATCGTCGACACTCTTGTAGGCGGCGATGCCGTATTCGTTGAGGCCACCGGCCTTCGCGCGCGCCTCCAGGATGGTCACGTCATGGCCGTGGCGGGCGAGCCGGTGCGCGGCCGCAAGGCCGGCCGGCCCGGCGCCGACCACGGCGACAGTCTTGCCGGTCGGCTCGGCGCGCGGGTAGAACTGCTTGTTCTCGCTCATGGCGACGTCGGTGGCATAGCGCTGCAGGCGGCCGATCTGCACCGGCTTGCCTTCCGCCACCTCGCGCACGCAGACTTCCTCGCACAGCGTCTCGGTCGGGCAGACGCGGGCGCACATGCCGCCCAATATGTTCTGATCGAAGATGGTCTTGGCCGAACCGATCGGATTGCCGGTCGAGATCTGGCGGATGAACAGCGGAATGTCGATCGAGGTCGGGCATGCGTTCATGCACGGCGCGTCGTAGCAGAAATAGCAACGATCGGATTCGACCAGCGCCTCGTGGTGATCGAGCGGCGGATGCAGGTCGGAAAAATTGTCCGCATACTGGTCGGCCGAGAGCCTGCCGCCCGCAATGCCTTCCCTGAATTGGCCTTCTGGCATCGTCAGTTCCCCATGTTTTCTTTTGAGGAAGGCTAGCACGTTTTATTTTTTTATCAATTGGTCAATTTTCGGCACAAGCCCCTGAAAAGGCTCGACAATAACATGATTTTTTTAGTCATGTTATTGGCAATTACGGCTGCGTTTGCAGCGTGAGCGAATGGCCGGACTCAAGCCCATGGCCATGGATAGCCCGGACCTCGTCCGCGACCAGTTGCTGCAATCGCCACAGATTGCGGTCGTGGATGCCGAACGCTTCAAGGTGGCTGACCGTGTTGTAGAGATACTCGGCGCCGGATCCGATATGCCCGCAGGCTCTGGCCAGCACGCTCGCCACTCTGTCCAACGGCTGGTTCAGCGACGTTCCCCTGCCCTTCACGCCGACCCAGAAGCCGAGCGCGCGCAGCGTGCCTTGCGGCGTATGCACCCGCAGCCAGCGGACCGTCTCGATGCTTTCGTGGTCGCTGATCTCGCGCCGCAGCAACCTTTCGATCTGCGCCGGTTTCTCGCCCTCCGGCAAGCGATAGATCACCCCGTTGCAGCGTCCGCCCCGTTCGAGCGCCATCATCAATCCCGGCTGCTCGGCGCTGCCGCGCCACCGCACCATGTCGAGGCAGAAGGACCTGTGCCAGCCAAAAGCCGTGGCGAGCTGTTGCTCGACCGACTCGAATTCCGGCTTCCAGATCAGCGACCCATAGGCGAACACCCATAGCGGTCCGTCATCGGCTTCATTGGACAGCCGCAAGGCAAGGTCTCGAAAGTCCTCGTCGTTCATGTCTGTCCAACTCGGATCCGGGCCGGGATCGGCCTCTTCCCGATGGCACAGTGCGACAAGCTCGGGCGTGAGCGACATCAAGCGCATGGACGACAACCCCTCATGACCGCAGAGAAATCGAAAACCAGCGCGCGTGCAACCAGGGAACGCTTGGCACGCATGCCCATTGTTGTCCGGGCGATGTCGGATTTCCGTCGTGAGGATCGTCCTATGGTGGACGACGATCGATGCATGAAAGGTGAGGAGACCGAAAATGCCAAAAACCCCGATGCCCTTCTTCTGGTACGAACTGATGACATCAGATCTCGACGCCGCCGAGGCGTTCTACACCCAAGTGGTCGGCTGGACGGCGCAGCCCTTCGACACAGCCCCCGGCATGCCGCGCTATATCGTGATGAATGTCGGCGAACGTGGCGTCGGCGGCCTGATGACCTTGCCCGAGGATGCCGCCAAGATGGGCATGCCGCCGGCCTGGCTTGGCTATATCCACACCAGGGATGTCGACGCCGCCACGGCATCGCTGGAGAAAGCCGGCGGCACCGTTCACCGGCGGCCCGACGACATTCCGGGCGTCGGCCGCTTTGCCGTCGTCGCCGATCCGCAAGGCGCGACCTTCATGTTCCTGCAGCCGAACGGCCCGGACCAGCCTGTCGTGCCGGCCGGCACGCCGGGCCACATCGGCTGGCACGAGCTTTATACGAGCGACTGGAAAGCCGCGTTCGATTTCTATTCCGAGCAATTCGGCTGGGTCGACGCCGGCGATTTCGACATGGGCCCGATGGGCACTTACCAGACTTTTACGGCTGGCCCCGAATCCGGCGGCGGCATCATGAACAAGCCGGAGCAGATCCCGGTGCCGGTCTGGCAATTCTACTTCAACGTTGCGGCCATCGACGCGGCGGCAAAACGGGTCACTGACAATGGCGGCAAGATCCTGATGGGCCCGATGGAGGTCCCCGGCGGCAGTTGGATCGTCCAATGCCAGGACCCGCAAGACGCGCACTTCGCCTTGATGGCGCCAGTCCGCTGACCGCGATCGAAAACCGCTGACACAAAGCGCGGGTTTTCATCAGACCACCGATGAAGGCCTCTACCCCTGCCTGGCGCCGTCTCATTCCGGCGCCAGCACCGCAACCTTCAACTCAGCTTTTTTCGCGCCGCTGAACTGGACGGTGGCCGGGCCGGGCGCAAGCTTGAAGCGCACGCTCTTGCGGATGCCAGGGCATGTTTTCACGCCACTATAGCCCGCCGACTTGATGGCCTGGCCATCCTGGATGACATCGATCCAGGCCTCCCCCGAGAGACTTATCTGAATGGCTCCCTCGGACGGCACTTCCACGCTGGCGACGGCCCCAAACGTGTCTGATGCCGGCGCACGTTCGGGCGCCACCGCAAAACCGGCTTTCTCTACCGGCACCAGCGCCAGGTCCGCAGCCGCACCAACCGCCAGCGCCGCTCCGGGCGGCGTTGCCGGTGCCGCGGCAAACAGGGTCTGCTCCCGCGTCACCGGCCATTTGAAGGCCTCACAGCCGGCGTCCTCGGCCATGGCGAAGCTGGTGCCTGCGACGATCGCGAACAGGCTGATGACGACTTTTTTCATGGCAAGACCCCCACACATTCAGATTGTTGTACACGCATTAATACAACCATAGAGGTATTAATGCAACCCTGGCGAGAAACATTTGAAGGGAATTGGGAACATTCCCAATCACTGATTGTTGATGGCCAACCAGGGGAAATGAATGGTCCAATGCCGGGCGATAAACTATGGCCGATCCCGGAAGCTAAAGGAGTTTTAGATGAAGCCTTTCGACGGCCTTGCCAGATATCAGCCGCAGGCACTCGGCATTCTGCGCATTGTGACCGCGCTGCAGTTCATCGAACACGGCACCCAGAAGCTGTTCAATTTCCCGGTCAGCGACCACGCCGGTGCTTTGAGCGGGCTGTCACTCACCGCCGGCATCCTCGAATTCGCCGGCGGCATCCTGCTGGCGCTGGGCCTGTTCACCCGGCCGGTCGCGTTCCTTCTGGCCGGCGAAATGGCGATCGCCTATTTCATGGCGCACGCGCCGCGCGACTTCTTCCCGGTCAACAATGGCGGCGATTCGGCGATCTCGTTCTGCTTCATCTTCCTCTATCTGGTGTTTGCCGGCGCCGGCGCCTTCGCGCTGGACAACCGCCGCAGCGCCTGACGCCAGAAAGAGGATGCGGGCCTAGAGCCTTTCACGTTTTGACGGAAGCGTATCCGGCGTTTTCGAAGTAGTTCTTGCATTCGGCTGCCTCGATTGTTTCGACGAG